>JBBRZY010000215.1:0-7532 GCA_038252885.1 Anaerolineales bacterium
AAAGGGTCTAGTGTAATTTCAGAGTAGGGGTGTGGAAGGGGTATAGGGGGTCTAAGGAGTCTTAGCGCGGCAGGGTGGCCGTCGCGCGTGCGGTGGGTAGCGAGTGGGTTGTTGGTTTATGCACTAGGGCGGCGTGGGGCGTTCGGAGGCGGTGGGGGGGGCGAAGTGAAAAGACAATTGCGGACTGAATCCAAATCAGGTGGGAGGACATAGGCAAATGAGCAAGCGCAAACTCATCCTTTTTATGATGGTCTCGCTGGACGGCTACTATGAAGGCCCCGGCCACGACATCAGTTGGCACACGGTGGACGAGGACTTCAACACCTTTGCGGTGGAGCAGATCAACAGCGTCGGCGTCATCATCTTCGGGCGCATGACGTATGAACTCATGGCCGCGTACTGGCCCACGCCGGAGGCGCTGGCGGACGACCCGGAGGTGACCGGGCTGATGAACAGCACCCCCAAGCTTGTGATCTCGCGCACGCTGGCGCAGGCCGAGTGGCACAACACGCGGCTGATCAAAGACAACGTAGCCGAAGAGCTTACGGCGCTCAAGCAGCAACCGGGCAAAGATCTGATCATCTTCGGCAGCGGCAACCTGGTGGTGTCGCTGACGGAGATGGGGCTGATTGACGAGTACCGCCTCATGGTGGCGCCGGTGGCGCTGGGGGCGGGCAAAGCGCTGTTCAGCGGGCTGACGGCTAGGCGCGGCCTGCGGCTGGTGAAGTCCACGACGTTTCGCAACGGCAACGTGCTGCTGTACTACGCGCCCGCGCCGCAGCCAAGCGCGCCCGGTTAGTTGGGACAGTGGCCCCCTGCCCGTTTTGGGAGCTTGGCCGAACCGGAATGGGCAGTTACCCTCGCTGGCGGTACAAACTACACTAAGTATTGCAATAAGCCAGCTGAAGGAGAGCGTCATGGGCAATTGGAACCACAGCATTATTGAGGAATTTCGGACCAACAACGGCAAGGTGGGCGGCCACTTTCAGGGGCGCGACCTGCTGCTGCTGCACACCAAGGGGGCCAAGAGCGGTGAAGCGCGCGTGAACCCGGTGGCGTATGTGCGCGACGGCGAGGGCATTGTGGTGATCGCCTCCAAGGGCGGTGCGCCCACCAACCCGGATTGGTATTACAACCTGGTGGCCAACCCGCAGGTGAGCGTGGAAATCGGCACCGACCAGGTTGAAGCGGTGGCCGAGGTGGCGAGCGAGCCGGAGCGCTCACGGCTGTATGACAAGATGATCACGGTCATGCCGGGCTTTGCCGACTACCCCCAAAAAACCACGCGCCAGATTCCAGTGATCGTGTTGAAGCCGGTGAAGTAGCCGGCCCACAGCGGCGTTAGAACAACAAACCGGGCCGGTCAGCAGGGGGCTGACTGGCCCGGTTTTGTATTCCACTGAGCCTATTCTTCCTGCTTGCCTTCGCGGGCGCGCTTGCGGGCCAGGAGACCGGCGGCGGTGGCGGTGGCAGTTGCCCCAGGGGCGGCAGGCGCGCCAGGCTTGGCGGGGGTGGCGGGCGGCGCGGCTGGCCCGGCGGCTGGGGGGGGCGGCGGCTCGCTGACCGCGGGGCGGGTCATGATCGGCGGCGGCAGGTGAGCGGCCTCGACGGGCGCGACCGGCTGTGGCCCCTTGGTCTCGGCCCCAGCGCGGTCCTTGGCGCGGAACAGCGACGACAACTGCTGGGCGCGCTCGGCATCGGCCGGCAAGGCGGGGGGGCGACGCAGGGTCAACCAGCCGCGCACGCGCTGGGCCGCGCGCTGCAACTCGTAACGGGTGACCACCAGCCGCCGCACAGCGATGTCGAACGGCAGCAGGAGCGCCGCCAAGAGCAGGAGCGTCGGCCAGGCCGGGCGGGTGGCGGCGCGCGGCGCGGGCAGGTTGTGGGCGTAGATGGCGGCCAAGTCGTCACCCATGACTGCGCCGCCGGTAAGGGTCGCCAGCCGCGCCAGGAAGTTGGGGTCGGCCGTCAGGCTGTGG
This sequence comes from Anaerolineales bacterium, assembly GCA_038252885.1. Classification (GTDB taxonomy): domain Bacteria; phylum Chloroflexota; class Anaerolineae; order Anaerolineales; family UBA6663; genus JADZEK01. The sequence continues at coordinate 1,980 of JBBRZY010000215.1, forward strand.
TACTCGGGCGAATAAGAGAGCACCCAGCCGGCGGTTTCGGCCACGGGCGCGGTGCTGTCGGGCGACTGGGTGGGGTCGGTGCCGGCCACGCGGATCAGATAAGCGCCTTGGGCCGAGGGCGTAAAGCTGCCGGCGTAGCGACCGGGGGCCACCTGCGCGAGCGTGAGGGTCTGCGTGGTGCCGTCGGGGCCGACCACGTTGACCTGCATGGTCAGGCCGTTCAGGTACTCGCCGGTTTCAGACTGCACATCCACGGTGACGTTGGCCTGGCCGCCGGTGTGGGTAACGCTGACCTCGACGTTGGAGCGCGCGCCGGTGTTGATGGTGTAGCGCACCACCTGAGCCCAGAAGCGCACAAAGGCGTCCCAGGTGACCCAGTTCTTGGCCCAGCGGCCGGTGGCGTCGGAGGTCCAGGCGACCGAGCGGCCGAGGCCGTATTGCCAGGCGGCCAGGATCGGGTCGTCCTGGGCGGAGACGAGCACGGTCTGGGCCGAGTCGCGGGCGGTGGTGCCGATGTAGCCGAGCAGAGTGGGCACGCTGTCAATGCCGGCCAGCATGGGGCTGGGGCCGACCTGACGCGGGAAGAACTCTTCTTCGATGATGTAGGCGCGCGTAGCGAGGGTGGTCTCCTCGGTGAAGATGGCCGGGACGGAGGCCGGGTCGACTGCCAGGTGGTACAGCCCGCCGCCGGCCTCGGCCAATTGCGGCAGGAAGGGCGCGGCGTCGGTGCCCATGCCCACGCTGGAGAGCGTGATGCCGTAGTCGTCGTGCATAGCCGTGATCAGCTCGACGATGCCGGTCGGGTCGGCGCCGCCGTCGGTGAGCAGGATGATGTGCTTGACGGCCGCATCGTCGGCGGGCAACTCGCGCGAGGCGGCCTGCACCCCAGCAAAGATGTCGGTTCCGCCGCCGAGGCGGATCGAGCCGATGCCGGCCAGGATGCCGTCTTTGTCTTCGAGCGAGGTGATGGGCACCACCCACTGGGCGGTGTCGTCAAAGGCGATGACGCCGACCTTGTCGGTGGGGGCCAGCAGGTCGAGCGAGCGCATGGCGGCTTCTTTGGCCAACTCGAGCTTGCTGACACCGCCCGACACGTCGCCCATGCTGCCGGACTTGTCGATGATGAAGACCATGGTCAGGCGCGGGCGGCGCAGTTGGTCTTTGATCTGCATCTCGACCGGCAGCGTGTCTTCGAGCGGGGTCTTGAAGTAGCCGCCCACGCCGTAGGACGACGGCCCGCCGACGACCACCAAGCCGCCGCCCAGGTCGCGGACGTAGGTTTGCAAGGCCGTTTGCTGGCGCGGGGAAAGGTCGCGGGCCGGAACGTCCACGAGGACGACCGAGACATATTCGGACAGGTCGGCCAGGTCGGAGGGCAGACCGTTGGGGTTGACGACATCCACCAAGAGGCTGGCGGCGGCCAGGGCGGCGACCAGCTCTTGGCTCTCGTTGATGTCATCGCGCGGGGCCGGGTTCTTGACCAGCAGCACGCGCGGCGGCCCGGCGATCTGACTGAAGGCGGCCAACTCGTTGTTCTGGTAGAACGTGTCGCCGGTGGTGAGCGGGATGATCTGCACGCGGTAAGCGGTGAAGCGGGGCGCGCCGGCCGTCAGCGGAACGACGTAGCCGTGGAGGCCGCGCCGCAGTTGCAGCGTGCCCTCGTAGGCCACGGCCTCACCGGCCAGCACGCGCAGGCCCACGGTCTGGTCGGCGCTGCTCTCCAGCGTGATCTCCAGGCCGAACTGCTCGCCTTGGCGCAGGTGGGCGGGCGCGCTGACGTTGTCGACGATGACCTCGGTGCCAAGGCGGTTGGCGAACGGCACCACGAGAATTTGCACGCCGCTGGCCGCCGCCAACCGGGCCGCCTCGGCCGCATCACCAGTGGTCTGAATGCCATCGGACAAGATGACCATGCGCCGGGCGGTGTCGGCCGGAAGCAGCGCCATGCCCAGACGGATGGCCTCGGCCAAGTCGGTTTGCAGGCTGGTGACTTTGGAGGTGAAGCCTTCGAGGGTCTTACCGGGCGAGAGCGGGCGCTCGACTAGCGCCTCGCCGCCGAAGACGATGACGGCGGATTGGTCGTTTGGCCCCATCTCGCTGAGGGCGCGGGTGACGTATTCCAGCGCGACGTTGCGGGCGGCGGGCGGCATGGAGTCGGAGTGGTCAACCAGATAGACAACTGAGAGGCGGTCGGCGTCGCGGCGCAGCTCTAGGCCGGCCAGGCCGAGGATGAGCAGCAGCACGATCAGCAGCCGCAGCGCCAGACTGAGGATCTCGCGCCGCCGGCTGGGGCCGCGCGAGGGCCGGCCCACCCAGATGAGGAAGGGGAGGGCCAGCAGCAGCAGCAGATAGAGTGGCGCGGAAAAGATCATGCGACGGTGAGAATCTCGTCGAACTCATCGAGGCCGGGCGGCTCAAGCTCGTGCCAAAGCTGGCGGATCACGTCGGCGTCGACCACGCGGTCGCCCCAGAGGCCACCGGGCCGATGAGCGTTGCGGTCGAGGCTGACAGCGAGCGGCACATCGAACCACACGGCCAGCAGGCGGGCGGCCTGGGCGCGGGCAGCGGCCAGCGTGGCGCTGCGCCAGGCGCGGCGGACGTGGGTGGCGTCGGCGATGACGGTGTGGCCGGCGGCCAGGCTGGCCCCGACCCGCACGGCCAACTCGGCGAACACATGGGCGTCATGCCCGGCCGCCGACTGCCCGGCCGCCTCCAGCTCGTTGCGGATGGCGTCGGAGGCCACGACCTTGGCCTGCAAGCGGGCGGCATTGGCGGCGGCCCAGGTGGACTTGCCGGCCCCTTGCACTCCAATGAGGAGATAGAGCGTTGGCGGCATCTAACCAGCCTTGCGGCGCAGCCACCAGCCGCGCCAACCAGGCACGGCGGGCAGCGTGGCCCCGCGATGGTACAGCCACCACTCGAGCAGCAGGAGCGCGAACGCCAGCCCGGCCAGCCAGGGCCAGATTTCTAGCTGGCCCTCGGCTTGCGGCGCGGCGGCCGGCACCTCGACCCGGCCGACGGTGATGGCGGCCGCGGGGCGGATGCGGCTTTCGAGCGGCTCGAACAGGTTGACGGTGAAGCGGCCGAGCGTGCGCTGGTCGGAGCGAACCTGGTAGACGCCCAAGGCGTAGGTTTCGGCGAAGATCACGCCGGCCTCGGTGGCGGCGGCGGCGTACTGCTGACCGTGCGGGTCTTGAATGACGATGGCGGTGTCGCCGCTGCTGGGTTTGATGGTCAGCGCCGCGCCGGGGCGCAGACCGTCGGGCGCGGAGAAGGCTTGGGCCGGCGAGAGATAGTTGATCAGGTTCGCCATGAGCACCGGGTAGGTGATCTTGAGCGGCAGGTCGGAGTCGTGCAGGTCGAAGGTGAAGACGACCACGCGCCGGCCGCCGACCTCGCCCGCGAAGACCAGCGGCCCGCCCTCGGCCTGGACCAGCACGCGCGCCCAGGAAGGCAAGGCCACCTGATGCGCCTGAAGGACGTTGACGCCGGTCCAATCGACAAAGTGGGTGAGCGGGTCGTTCTCGGCCACGCGCACGAGGGCGGTGTTGGAGAAAAAGCCGCCGACTTCGAACAACGGGCTGGTGACGGGGTTGACCAGCAGCAGGTCGGCGGTGGGCAGCGTGCTGGTGACGATGCTGTCAAAGACGTATAGGTCGAACGGTTCGGGCGGCAGGGGCTGGTCTTGCTTGAGCTTGAAGGCCTGCAAGCCGAGCGAGCCAGAGAGCGCGGCGAAGACCTGCTCTAAGAAGATATTGCCGCGGGAGATGAGCAGCACACGGCCGGCGGCGGGAGGCTGGTAAACCGCCCAGGCCGTGTCGTCGAGCGGCAACTGGTCGAGCACGGCGACATCGCCGGCGGAGGCCGGGAGCGACAGGCGAGCCTGGTAGACGGCCGGGTTGGGCGGCAAATCCTTGAGTACTAATTCTTTTTGCCCGCCAGCCGGCACCAGCAAGGCCTGGGCCGTGGTCAGTTGACCGTCAATGGAGATGGAGAGGATGACGCTGCGGTCGGCGTCGCCGTAGTTGACGACGTTGGCGAACAACTGCGGGCCGCTGCTGGTTGGGCGCAGGGCCAGCGCCTGAATGGCGAGGTTGTCGGATGAACTGCCGATGGGCAGGTAGCGTACCTCGCTGGGCAACGGCGGCAGGCCGGGCGGCAGACCGCCATCGGAGATGATGACGACGACCGAATCGGTGACCTGCCCGGCGCGCACGGTGCCGGCGGCCAACGCCAGGGCCGCTTCCCAGTCGGCGGGAATTTCGGAGGGCTGAGCCTGGGCGAGGGCCGCGCGCAATACGTCTTTGTTGGCGGTGGCGGCGGCCAGCACCTGCGGCTGGTGGCCGACCAGGATCAGGGCCATGGCGCCGTCGGTGCTGAGTTCGTCAATCAGGCGGCGAGCCTGGACGCGGGCCTGCTCGAAGCGCGTGGCACCGCCGCCATCGGTGGCCTGCATGGAGGCGGAGGCGTCGAGCAGGACGACCAGCGTGCCGGTGGCGATGGTGGGCACGCGGAAGAAGGGCCGCGCCAGCGCCAGCACCAGGGCCAGCAGCACCAGCAACTGCACCAGCAGCAGCAGGTTGCGCCGAAGCCGCTGCCAGGGGGCGTTGGCCTCGCGGTCGCGCATGAGCATCTGCCAGAGCTGGGTCGAGGAGACCTCGACCTCACGCCGCCGCAGCTTGAGCATGTACAAGATCAAGATGGGAACGGCCAGCAGGCCGAGCAGCAGGGCAAGCGGGGCGAGGAGGGCCATGGGGCTACTTGACCAGGCCGCGCTGGCGCAGGTGGAACAGCACCAACTCGTCCCACGGCAGGCTGGTGGTGACCGGCACAAAATGGATACGGCGCTTGAGGCAGTAGCTCTCGATCTCGTCGCGCCAGGCGGTGACGCGCTGGCGGTAGAGGGCGCGCAGACTGCCGTCGAGGGTGACGTCTTGGGGCGTGCCGGTCTCGGCGTCAATCAGGCGCAAGTCACCGGCCAGCGGCGGGTCGAGCTCGTCGGGGGCGAGGAGGTGCATGACGGCCACTTCGTAGCCGCGCCCCTGTAACTGGCCCAGCCCGGCGCGGTAGCCGGCGGGCGAGAACAGGTCGGAGATTAGAAACAGCAGGCCGGCGCGGTGGCTGCCGAGCGCATAGGCGCGCAGGGCCGCGTCGAGGTTGGTGGAGCCGCCCGAGTCGAGGCCTTCGAGAAACTGCAGCAGGCGCAGCGTGTGGGCGCGGCTGCGGGCCGGGCCGAACTGAGCCACGGGCGCGCTGTCGCGCAGGGCGGTGACGGTCAGGCGGTCACCGACGGCCAGTGCGATGTAGCCGAGGGCCGCGGTGAGCCGGCGGGCATAGCCAAATTTGTTGAGGTCAGCTCCGCTGCCATCGGCCAACGCAGTGCCATGGTCTGACCCGTAATCCATCGAGCGGGAGGTGTCGAGCAGCAGGTGGACGGCCAGGTCTTCTTCTTCTTCGAGCAGCTTGATGTAGGGGCGTTCGAGGCGGGCGTAGACGTTCCAATCCACACGGCGCAGATCGTCGCCACGGGTGTAGTCGCGGTAGTCGGCAAAT
>JBBRZY010000216.1:0-7500 GCA_038252885.1 Anaerolineales bacterium
CGGCCAGCCCGCGCAGCAGCAGACGCTCATCATCACTGAACAGGTGCGGTTCGCCCCGGCTCATGACCACCAGGCTGCCGACCAACTGCTGCTCGTGCTGCACGCTGGCGTAGGCCAGGCTGCGAATGCCGAGCTTGGCATAGTCGGCCAACTGGTCGATGACCGAGGTGGCTTGCAGGTCGGGCACGAACAAGTCTGGCCCCTGGCGCTGGAGGGCGGCGTCGAGCAGGCGGCGCGGCACGCTGGAGAGCTTGTCCGCCGCCACCCCCAGGCCCACGCCGGCGGCCGGCACGAGCAGTTCGGTTTGGGGGTCGTATAGCAGCACCAGCACGGCGTCGGCGGCCAGCGCCTGTTGGGCCTCTTCGCACAACGTCGCCAGCAGCGCGTCCACGTCGAGCAGCGCGTTCAGGCGTTTGGCCACGCGCAGCAGTGCCTCGGTGCGGGCGGCTTGCTGCCGCGCGCGCGTTTCAGCCAGGTGCATCTCCGTCGTCTCTAGCCACAGCCCCTGGCTCAGGCGGCGGCCGGCGCTATCCAGGCGCAGGCTGGCGACATCGCGCACCCAGTGCACCGCGCCATCGGCGGCGATCAGGCGATACTCGTGGGCCAGCGGCTGGCCGGTGCTCAGATAGCGTTCGTGGGCGGCGCTGACGGCGGCCCGGTCGGCGGGGTGCACCCGCTCCCACCACAAGTTCGGCTCGCGCAGCAGTTGGGCCACCGGGTAGCCCAGCAGCGCCTCGACCTGCGGGCTGAGGTAGAGGCTGGTAAAGCCCAGCGCGCCGTTCGCCCATGGCTCGACCGCGTCGAGATAGGTGACGGCCGGCACCTGCTCGACTAGCGTGCGGTAGCGGGCCTCTTTCTCGGCCAGGTCGGCCAGGCGGTCGCGCTCGAGTTGGTCACGGTGCCCGCTCATGAACACGATGATGGTGAGCGCCACCAGGTTGAAGGTGAACGGGCCGATCAGGATGATATTAAAATCGTGAACCGGGTTGAGCAGCGGCAGCAGCAGCAGGCCGGCCAAGTTGGCCAGGCCCAGCACCACCAGCGAGCGCAGCGGCAGCAGCCCGCTGGCCAGCAGCAGCGAGATGAGCAGGAAGTCGAGGAAGCCCCCGCTCACGGCCTGCGGGTCGTTCCAGCCGCCGAAAAACACGGCGACTGAGCTGACGATGACGATGACGTTGGCCCCCCAGGCATAGTGGCGGGTGCGGCTGAAGCCATAGGCCACCAGGAAGCTGATCACCGCCACGACCGTGACCCAGTAGCCGTGGTAGGGGCGCACGTTCAGCAGCGTGACGACGGTGTAGAGTTCGGCGACAATGGCCAGCGGAATCAAGACGACCAGCAGCCCGGACATGAACTGAGCCTGGCGGCGTTGGTCGAGCCCGGTGAGTTTGGAAGAGGGCGTGGTGAGCCACGCCCAGGCGACTCGAAAGCGCGCCAGGGGCCGGGGGGTCGCGCGGGGCGGAGACTGCGGTTGTTGCGGTGACATCGCTGACCGATCACACCTGACCCCGGCCGAGCGCTCCGGCGTGTGGGGAATAGGGTCATTCTACCCTTGAGTCGGGTTAGTGGGGAATGGAGGGGGAGCATTGCAGTCTGGGGGCCAATTTTGTAAAAGGCTCGGTGGCGGCAACGTCGAGATAGGTTCTCACCGCAAGGGGAGGTTGTGAAATATCGTATCTGACCGGAGGAAATTTTTACCAGGGGGTCGGTGGGCAAGCCCACCTTCCCCCTGGTAAAAATTTCTGGCTGGCCCAAAACGGCCGCGGCCCGAATGGGCGTGTAAACCCGCTGGCGGCAGGGATAGGCGCGCCGGCCAGTCAATCACCCCGGCGGCGAGGCGCGCGGACGAGGGCGCGGATGAGCCTGACCCAGCGCCTAGCGCTGACCCCGCCGGGCCGGAGGTTTTTGCCCCCCAATTGAAATACTCCCGATGACTTGCCCCCGGCGGATTTGGTTCATAGGTCCTATCAGGACCGGCCGTGTTATAACTGACCGGCACTACCACTCACACACCAAGGTACCTCCCATGACTAACCAACGCTTTCTCGCCGTCGGCGTCGTCTTCATCGCTGTCTCCGTCGTCGAGATGGCCGCCTTCAAGTTCAGCACCCTGGGCCTCAGCCTGGGCGCCGTCTGCCTGATCATAGGCATCGCCTTCATGGCCCGCAGCCGCCGCGGCCCGAAGTAGCGGCCAACCCCCATGCCCAAACGCACGCAACGAATGTGGTTCCTGACCTTCATGGCCGTCGCCGCCGCCCTGGTGGCGCTGGCCGTGTTCTGGTTCCGCACCCTGGGCCTGGCTGAAGGGCTGATCGTGCTCGCCGTCGTGCTGGTGCTGTCATTCAGCTTTGGCCGAGGCCGTTGGCGCAGACCCTGAGGCGGCTACTGTCGCGCTACCATCCCTCCCGATGCACCACCTCCGCCAGCGCCTTGCGCCCGCGCTTGAGTGAGGGCGAGGGCAAGTCCGGCGCGCCTTGGCCGAGCGCGATCACGCCCATCGGCGTCACCACGTCTTAAAATTCCATCGTAGGCCTCCTGGTTGAGCGTGAGTGCGGCGCAGTATACGCCCGCCGCGCGCCTGCGTTCTGTGGTACAACGGCCGCGTGCACAACGCCGAGCCGCACACGCTGGCCGAAGTCAGCCGCCGGTCGCGCGCCGGGTGGGTGGCCTTGGCCTTGCGCGGCGGGGTCGGCAAGCTGATCACACTCGGCGCGTTGGTGCTGCTCTCGCGCACGCTGGCCCCGGCCGACTTCGGTGTGTTCGCTATCCTGCAATTCCCGCTGGGCCTGCTGTCGCTGGTGGCCGATGCCGGCCTGCACGCCGCTCTGGTGCAGCGCACCGCCGTCAGTGAGGCCGATGAGGCGGCCGGCTTTACACTGCGGCTGCTGCTGGCCGTGGCGCTCGGCGCGCTGACGGTGCTGGCGGCCGGCGCGCTGGGCGCACTGTATCAGCTCAACGCGCCGGCGGTGTGGGCGCTGCGGCTGCTGGCGCTGGGGCCGATCATCAACGCACTCGGCACCGTGCCGGGCATGCGCCTCACGCGCCAACTGCGCTTCGACCGGCTGGCCTGGGCCGAGCTTGGCTCGCTGGTGGCCGGGCAGGGCGTGGCGGTGCTGCTGGCGCTGGCGGGCGCGGGGCTGTTTAGCCTGGCAGGCGGCGCGCTGGCCTCCACGGTGGCCGGCACGCTGCTGGTGAATGTGCTCGCGCCCTGGCGGCCGCAACTGCGGCTGCCGCGCGACGCGGCCCGCGCGCTGCTGGTGTTCGGTCTGCCCTATCAGGCGCAAGGGCTGGCGCACCTGGCGAAGGATCGCGTCATCCCGGCCTTGGGCGGGCTGCTGCTCAGCGGCGGGCAAGTGGGCGGGCAGGTTGGCTTGCTCGTTTGGGCGCAAGACTTGGCCCACTGGCCGCGCCTGCCCGCCGACTACGTGGCCCGCGTGGGCTTCCCCGCCTTCGCGCGCTTGCAGGCCGACCCGGCCGGGCTGGCCGGCGCGGTCAACGAGGCCATCGGGTTGGTGGTGCTGGTCAGCGGCGGGCTGTCGGCCGCCGCGCTGGCGCTGGCCCCGGCGTTGGTGGCGCCTGTCTTCGGCGCGGAGTGGGCCGGGGCCGGGCTGCCGCTGCAGATCTTCTTGCTCCAAACGCCGCTCGATGCGCTGGCGGCGGTGCTGCTGCCGCTGGTGTATGCGCTCGGGTTGGCCGGGCGCGGGCTGCGGCTGTCGCTGGCCTGGGCGGCGCTGACGTGGGCGTTGTGTTGGGCGGCGGTGGCCGTGTGGCCGCACCTGCCGTCAACGATTGCGAACGCGCCCTTGGCCGCCATCCCCACCGCCTCTGGGCTGGGCACCCTGGCGGCGGTGCTGGTGCTGCTGCGCCAACTGCCGAACACCATCCGGCTCGACCCGTGGCGCAGCCTGCTGCGGCCGGTGCTGATCGCGGCGGCGGCGGGGGTTGCGCTGCGCGTGCTGATCGAGGTGATCCTGTAAATGATTTTGTATCTCGCGCCGGAGGCTCCGGTGCCGCCGCTGAGTGGTGGGCGCGAACGGGCGCTGCAGTTGCTGGGCGCCCTGGTGCAACGCGCGCCCGTGCACCTGCTGGCCTGCGCCGCCGCGGACGAAGCGCCGATGCTGGTCGAGTTGGCGCGTGGGCTGGGCCTGGCCGGGCTGACCATCCAGCCTTACCCGGCCGACGCGCGCGGCTATACCGCCCTGACACCCGTGGCGCGCCGCCTGGCGAGTGAACTGCCGGGGCTGACCGCCGTCCACTGCCAGGGGCTAGACCTGTGGCCGGTGGCGCGCGCGTTGGCCGTCCCGCGCCGCGTGCTAGAGCTGCACGACCTGCCGCCCGAGTTGCAGCCCGCGCCGCAGGAGGTGCAGCCCGACCGGCGGCACCTGACGCGGCTCCAGACCCTCGGCGTGGCGAGCGCGCTAATCGTCGTCTCTGAGTTCGATCGGCTGCGGCTGCGCGCCTGGGGCCTGCGCACCCCCCTGCATGTGATCGAGAACGGCGTCGACCTGGCCGACTGGGCGCTGCCACCCGCCGCCGCCGGCCCGCCCACGCTGCTCTTCCCGGCCGCGCTCAACTGGGGGCCGAACGTCGCCGCCGCCCGGGTGTTGATCGAGGCGGTCTGGCCGCTGGTGCGCGCCGCCGTGCCAGAAGCGCGTTTGGTGATCGCCGGGCGGCAGCCCTCGGCCGACCTGCGCGCCCTGGCGGCCCACACCCCCGCGCTGACGCTGCTGGCCGACCCGCCCGACATGCGCCCGCTGATGGCGGCCGCCACGCTGATGGTCGCACCGCTGCCCGCCGCCAGCGGCACGCGGCTGAAAATTTTGCAGGCGCTCGCCGCCGGCCGCGCTGTGGTGAGCACGCCCGCCGGCGCGCAAGGGCTCGACCTGGCGGCCGGGCGCGACCTGAGCGTGGCGCCGCTGGTGCAGCCGTTCGCGGAGGAGGTCGTGCGTTTGCTCGGGGACGAAGCCGCGCGGGCCGCCCTGATCGCGGCCGGCCGTGACGCCGTGGCGCGGTATGATTGGCCGCTGGTGCTCGCGGCCGTGAACGCGGTCTACGACAACGAGCGCGATTAAATGAGCGCGACTAAATGAACCTGGTGGTGCTCACGCCCTACCTGCCGTACCCCGGCGTGCCCCACGGCGGCGGCGCCGACCTGCTGGCGCTGCTTGAGTTTCTCAGCCCGCGCCACACGCTGCGGGTGCTCAGCTTCGTGGATGACGCTACGGCCGCGCACGCCGATGCGCTGCGCCCGCTGGTAGCCGAACTGCGCCTCGTGCGCCCGGCCGTGACGCTCCGCCAAAAGCTAACCGAGGCCCGCGCCGCGCTCCGCACCGGCCGCCTCGGCACGCTCGGCCGCCGCGCCGATGGCGAGGTGCGCGCCGCGCTGGCCGCCTGGGCCGCCGCCGGCCAGATGGAGGCGCTCTATTGCGCCTGGACTGAGATGGGCCGCTACCTGCTCGACGCGCCGCCCGGCGTGGTGCGCGCGCTGGACGAGGTGGATATACGCTGGCGGGTGGAGGCTGCCGCCGCGCTAGACCAACCCTGGCGTTGGCCGGGCGTCTGGCGTCGCCGGGAGGCCGAGCGCGCCTATTGCCGCGCCGCGCACCTGGTCGTCACGCGCTCGGCGCATGATGCGGCGTTGCTGCGGGCGGCTGTGCCGGAGGCAACTACTGTGGTGCTGCCGCCCGTGGCGCACACGGCCGCTTTCCTTAACCTGCCGCCCGAGGCCAGCCGGCCAGGGCGCGTGCTGTTCGTGGGCGCGCTCGACCGGGCCCGCAACCAGGCGGCGGCGCGTTGGCTGGTCGCGGCGGTCTGGCCGCTGGTGCGGGCGGAGTGTCCCGCCGCCGAACTGCGCTTCGTCGGGGCCAACCCGCCGCCCGACCTGCTGGCGCTGAATGGTCAACCGGGCCTGACCGTCACCGGCTGGGTGGACGACCTGGCCGCCGAGTATGCGCCGGCGCGGGTGATCGCCGCCCCGCTCTTCGGCGCAGCCGGCGCGCTCAACAAAGTGATGGATGGCCTGGCCGCCGGCCGGCCGATTGTGGCGACGCGCGCCGCGAACGCCGGCCTGGATGCGCCGCCCGCCGCCCTGCTAACTGCGTCCACCGCCGCCGAGTTCGCGCAAGGCATCATCCGCCTGTTGACCGACGACGCCCTCTGGCAGTCCATGTCCGCCGCCGCGCGCCGCTTTGCCGCCGCCACCTTCGACTGGCCCGCCGCCGCCGCCCGCGTGGAGGCGGCGCTGGTGGCGACGTGGAAGGCGTATCAGGGGACTAAGGAGTCTAAAGCGCCTCTGTCTCAAAGCAGCGCGTAATGCTTGCCAGCCCTTTAGTCCCTTTATGCCCCTTATTCCCTTTTGCCTGCCATGACCATTCTGCCTCCCGCCGCCGCCCGCACGGTCGCCGTCATCATCGCGTGGAATAGCCGCGATGATGTGCTCACCTGCCTGGCCGCGCTGGCCGGCAGTGAGGCACGGCCGGCCACCGTGGTAGTGGTGGACAACGCTTCGAGCGATGACACTGTGGCGGCAGTGCGCGCGGCTTACCCGGCCGCGATTGTGATCGAGGAGGCGCGCAACTGGCACTTTGCGCGCGCGGCCAACGACGGGCTGGCCTGGGCTCAGGCGCACGGCGCCGACTTCGCCTGGGTGCTCAACCCAGATGCCACGCCGGAGCCGACCGCGCTGGGTGAGATGGTGCGCGTCATGCAAAGCGATCCCACCATCGGCATCGTCGGCGCGCGCTTGCTGCATCCCGACCGCCCCGGCCGGGCGATGCGCGTGGTCGTCGGCGAGCTGTGCGACCTCGAGACCGGCCTGGTGTCTAAGCCGCCGCTGCCCACCGACCCGGCCCTCGACCGGCTGGAAGTTGATTACGTCTGGGGCTGCGCGCTGCTGGTGCGCACGAGCGTGCTGCGCCAGATCGGCGTGTTCGACGCCCGCCTGGTGGCCTACCACGAGGACTCTGACCTGTGCCTGCGGGCGCGCACCGCCGGCTGGCGCACCGTCACCGCGCTGCACGCGCCGGTGGTGCACATCGGCTCTAAAGTGGGCGAGAAGCGCTACCTCAATCAGATGTGGCTGCGCGGCCGCAACTGGCTGATCGTCTTCTATCGGCACGCCGCGCCGCGCCAACGCCCCAAGCTGTTGCTGTGGATGTTCGGGAACCGGCTGCCGCGCTTCACAAAGGCCGTCGTGCGCCAACTCGGCAAGCGCGCGCTGATCCGCCTCCATCTCTATCGGCCGCGGCCTAAGATTTCTGAGCTTTGACACGCACCTGTGGTGGTGCAGGTGTTTGCGTTCTACCTCGGCGGCTTGGTGATCCTAGCGTTGGTCATTGGCTTTTCAATCAGCAATCAAAAATCTAGCCACCTGACAGTAATGACGAAGTCTGTAAGGATACGGTCACGGGCAGATTGAGCGCTAAAAGCCGCTCAATGGTGCGCAGACCGATCTGGAAGAGACTGAGATCGCGGCGGTCATTCCGATCCACCCAGGCGCGC
>JBBRZY010000217.1:0-7467 GCA_038252885.1 Anaerolineales bacterium
GAGGTGACGCCTACGTTGCCTGTGCCAATCACACCGCTGAAGCGGCCCGCGCGCACTTCTGGTCGCTTTGTAATGACCGGGTCGTCGTTGACCTCGAAGACTATGCCGATGACCATTGGGAGCCGGTCAACCCTGACCTGCCGCGGGGGCTCATCATCAAGCCCTATCGCACTTTTGCGCTCGGCCGGTTCAGCCTGCTAATGGCGATTGTGGTCAATCTCGTCCCGCTTGGTACGGCTGTGCTACTAACGCACTCCCTGGGCATCTGGCACTACATGCCCTCCGCCTACCGCCTTCAGTTGCGGCGGCCCATTCCGGGCACCAGGCGCACGCCAGACCCTGAGTAAGTCTGCCCAACATTCGTCCGCAAGGCGACCCAATGGATAACATCACATGACCGCCACCCACCAGTCCCGCCCGCGCACCATTCGCAACCTGATCATCTTCACCATCGTGGTGCTCGCCAGCGGCTGGCTGGGCTACGCGCTAGACCGTGCCTTGAACAGCCCGCCCGAGGAGCGCCTGGGCCTGCTGCTGTGGCTTGTGCTGCCGCTGCTCACCGCGCTGCTGCTGCGCACCTTCGGCGGCGACGGCTGGCGCGACTTCGGGCTGCGCCCCAACCTGCGCGGCAACCTGCGCTGGTACGCCGTCAGCTTGCTGATCTACCCGCTGGTGGCGCTGGTCGTGCTCGGCATCGGCGCGCTGTTGGGGTTGGTCACCGCGCCCGACTTCTCCTTCAGCGTGCTGCTTGCATTGGTTGCCGGCGGCCTGGCGGGCGCGTTCATCAAAAACATCTTCGAGGAGTTTGCCTGGCGCGGCTATCTGGCCCCCAAGGTCAGTTCACTCGGCCTAAACGCCTATGTGGGCTACGCGCTCGTCGGCTTAATCTGGGGCTGCTGGCACATCCCCTATTGGCTGTTCATGCTCGACCGGGCGCAGTTGGCCGCCAGCACCACGCAAAGCTTAGCCACCTTCGTGCCGTTCGCCATCATCAATCTGATCGCCGCCTCCATCGTCTATGGTGAGCTGCGGCAGCGGACAAACTCAGTTTGGCCGGCGGTGCTCATGCATGCCGTTGGCAACGCGCTGGTGGATGTGCTGGCGGTGAGCAGCCTCATTCGCATTCTTCCGGGCACCGATTGGCTGGTGTCGCCCGCCCACCAATCAGTGCTGACGCTGATCATCTTTGTTGTCATTGGGGTGGGGCTGCACCGGGCGCGCGTGAATCGGCCGGGGGCTGCGTCGCCAAACTGAGCGTTGGCCTTCTGCCAGCCCTGCCGCCCTTTCAGTGTGTCTAGGCCCGTGGCGCCAAGGTGACCATGACTGATACGCGCATGGTTGCGTGCACGACCGTTGATGGCGGCCAGATCATGTTGCCGGCTTCACGCCTGGTAGTGCGGCCGTCGGCTTATGCCGTCATCCTCCACGGCGGCCAGGTGGCCCTCATCACTAATTTTCACTCCGGCCGCTATTACCTCCCCGGCGGCGGCGTCGAGCAGGGGGAACGCCTGTTAGAGGGCCTCCGACGCGAAATTCATGAGGAAGTCGGCCTGGAAGTGGATGACGAACGGTTCGTCCACTTCGCCGAGGACTTCTTCTACTACGATCCCCTCGACGCGGCCTTTCATGCCTTGCAGTTCTACTACGCCTGCCGCCCCACCACCTTCGCGCTCTCAAATCACCCCGCCGTCAATGACGCCGAAGGCGACCCGCAATGGGTGGCCCTCGACCAACTCACCGCCGCGAGTTTCCACAGCCATGGCACCAGACTAATGCATGTGATCAGTCGGGCGGTCTCGTCCGCCACGTAGGCCGCTTGCCCGCCAGCCAGTCCGCCTTAGACTCAATGCCGCATCCACACCAGCGGAAAGTACAGCATCGCCACCGGCGGGCCGATGCTGGCTGTGGCGGTGATCTCCTGCGTGGCGTGGCCGGGGTCGTTGGTGCTCAGGTGCAGCCGCCCTACATACGGCGCGGGCCGCCACGGCACATAGCCAAAGCCCACCAGCCGCGCCGTCAGCGTGGCCGTGTCACCGGGTGCAATCAGCAGCGCGGCGGGGTCGGCCGTCAACCAGTGCGCGGGCAGCGGCTGGTTATACATTCGCCAAACCGTGCCGGCCAGGTCAACTGGTTCTTTGTAGCACGTCAGCCCTTGCCCGCGCAGCAGATCGTAGCCCATGCCCACCCCCCAGCGGTCGGGCAGCGGCCCCATCGCTCCAAATAGAAACTCAATCTCACCGTCAGCGTGTAGCGCGATCTGAAAGGTATAGGTCGGCGCGGGCGGCGCGGCCGACTCCTGCCAGCGCGGCACGCCCTCAAAGCTGATCACATACGTCTCCGCGTCCACCGCCGCCGCGCGCACCGCGCCGCCTTCGCTCGGGTCCAGGTCGGTCCAAAAGCCGGCCAGTGTGCCCGGAGCCAGTGTGCCGGACGGCAGGCATTCGGCCAGTGGGGCTGGGTTGGTGGCCTTGCTGGCGCTCACCCAGCCGTTTGAGCTTAGGTACACCTGGTTGACCACCACACCGTTAATCGGCGCCTCAAAGCCCAGCGCCAGCGGCGTTGGGTAAATTTGGTCGTCGGTTAGCGTCAGCGGTGGGCTGGCGCTCAAGTCGTATAGCGTCGCGCCTGGCTCGCCCGCCGCCGTCACAATCCACTCATCGGCCGGCACGCTCACCGTCACCGACAGCGGCCGCGTGCCGCCGTTGGTGATGGCAATGGGCGCGTTGTATTGCTCGCCAAAGTCCAACGTTGCGCTAATTGGCGGCGGCGTCACCTGCAAGCGTGGCAGTTGTGGGATCAGCGGCAGTTCGATGTTGGCGGCGGCCGTGAATGGCAGACCTGCTGTCGCGCTGAAATGGCCCGCCGCGCTGACCGTCAGACCATAGTTGCCATATGGCAGCGTCGCGGTGAAGTGGCCGCTCAAGTCAGTGGTCAGTTGCGGGCCAGGAGCGACAAGCACATGGCCGTATACCGGCTGACCGTACCAGGCGTCCACCAACGTGCCGGTCAGCAGCGCCGTGCCCGCCGCCGGCAGCACCTCAAACGTCACTGTTATTGGCGTCAGTCCGCCGTTCTGCGCCACCAGGATGCGGGCCACATACGTTCCCGGCGCGCTCACCTGCCGGCCGTCGAGCACAATCTGGAACTTCTTAATGGCGTTCATGGGCAGCGTCAACGTCGGCGGCAGCGTCAGCCACGGCACATCCACACGCCCCGCCTGCACGGCCTGCGCCGCATCGACCCGCCCCCAGCCATATACGTTGTTAGGCACAGTCGCCGGCCCAGTTCCGCATTCGGCCGTGGGCAGATGCACGGCGCTGTTGTTCAGCAAGGCCTGCGTAGCCGGCAGGTCGCCGATCAGCGTGGGGTTGGCCGACCACAGCAGCGCCACCACGCCCGCCACATGCGGCGTCGCCATCGAGGTGCCACTCAGCAAGCGCACGCTGCCGTCCCACCAGGCGGAGGGCACGTTCACCCCCGGCGCACTCACATCCGGCTTGATGCGGTTATCTACCGTTGGCCCGCGCGACGAAAACGTGGCGATGATGTCGCTGGCGTCGGTCGCGCCCACGGCATAGCTCTCGGCGTAGTTGCCCGGCGCGTTAGCCGAGCCGCAGTAGTTGGTCGCGCCGCTGTTGCCGGCCGCGAACACCGAGAAAATTCCGGCCGCGTTCCAGGCGGTGACGTAGCCCAAATACCACGGGTCGGTGGCGTTCTTGCCCCAACTGTTGCTGATGATGTGTGGGCGCAGATCAGGGCGCGGGTTCAGGCCAGCCGCGTTAGTGGGGGCCAGCAGCCATTGTGCCGCCGTCAGCAGCGCGGTGTCATTGCAGAACAAGCCGATGCAGGCCCGCGCCGCGATCCAGCGCGCGCCGGGGGCCACCCCCAGGTCGCTGTAGCCGCCCGCCGCGCCGCCGACAATGCTGCCCATGGTGTGGCTGCCATGGCCGGTGGTGTCAATTGGGCCAACGGCCGCCGGTTGGCCGGCCGCATCGAACCAGTTGTAGTTGTTGACGACGCCACCCGGCGACCAACCGCGATAGCGAGTGAGCAGCGCCGTATGCGTCAGGGCCACGCCCGTATCAATATTCGCCACCACAATGCCCGCGCCGCGCACGCCCCAGTCGTCCCACACGCTCGGCGCGTGAACCTGCGCCACGCCCCAGGCCGGCGCGTCGTTGCCCACTTGCGCCGTTGTGCTGGTATCTGTCTCTAGGGCGTGCACGTAGTCGGCCGCCACCACCGCCACCTCCGGCCGCGCCGCCAGCCACTGCGCCAGGGCCGCGTCGCCGCGCACGCCCACCGCGTTGACGATCCAGTAAGGGTGGGGGGCATACCTAGCGGCGGTAAGCGCGGCCAGCAGATCAGGTTGGCTGGCGGCGGCTTGGGCTTGCAGCGCCGCCACCACCGCCGCGCCGCGCGCATTCCAGTCCGGGATGGCCGCCGCCGCGCTCAAGTCGGCCTGATCGGCCAGAAAGATGATCATTTCGGCCTGGCCGTCGGGGGCTATTTGCAAAG
The DNA here is from genome assembly GCA_038252885.1 of Anaerolineales bacterium. Classification (GTDB taxonomy): domain Bacteria; phylum Chloroflexota; class Anaerolineae; order Anaerolineales; family UBA6663; genus JADZEK01. Next base: position 4,519 of record JBBRZY010000217.1, read on the forward strand.
CCGCCTCCAGGTCAGGATCGATGGGTTGTATGCTATCGGGAATTGGCACGCGCAGCGGGGCTAGCACGCGATAGGCCGCGGCCTCGGGCGCAGGCAGCGCTTCGTACAGCAGCGCCTCGGACGCCGCTTGGCCTGTGTTGTCAATCGCCACCGTGGCCGTCACCACGCTGCCAATCGGCGCGCTCTCGCTGACCCCGCTGGGGGCCGGCAGCGCGTGGGCCAACACCGCCGCTGGCCGCAGCCCGGCCGGACCGGTCAGGCTGCTGACCAACACCATCACCGCCAGGCCATAGCGCGCTCCGCGCATTACCACCATCCACCCATCAGGCTGTCTGCCGCGCTTTCTGTTTTGAGACCTCGGCTGGTAAACTTACGCCGTCAATTATAGTCGCAAGCATCTCCCCGGAGGCCCTATGACCCCACAACCCGAGCCGCACCAGCCGCGCGAGTGGCGCTATGACCGCCTGAGCTGGCCCGCCCTGCGCGCCGCCAGCGCCCACCAGCCGCAGCCCGTCGTCGCCATCCCGTTCGGCGCCGTCGAAGACCATGGGCTGCACCTGCCGCTCTCCACCGACAACGACATTCTCGACTCGGTCCTGTCCGAGTGCGGCCGCCGCGCCGAAGGCGACCTATTGGTTACCCCCGTCATCCCCTTCGGCTTGGATGAGCACCACATGGACTTTCCCGGCACCATCACAGTCGACATGGAGACTTGCCTGGCCTACGTCTCGCAAGTGGCGATCTCAGTCGCGCGCCACGGCTTCACCCACATCCTGATCGTCAACGGCCACGGCTCCAACCAGTCCATCTGCGACCTGGCCGCGCGCAAGTGCGTCCTCGCCACCGGCGTCATCTGTGCCGCTACCACCATCAATGCCGCCGTCAATCCGGCCCTCGTCGCCGACGTGCTCGACGCCCACCGGCGCGGCGGATTCGGCAGCGTCGGCCACGCTTGCGAGTACGAAACCGCCATGATGCTCCATGCCCAACCCGCCAGCGTGAACATGGCGCTCGCCCAGCGCGACATCGGCCAGGTGCGCCTCAAGTACTTCAACTGGGATTTCCCCGAGCCGAGCGCCTATAGCTGGCAAGACTACTGGAGCCGCTTCTCCGAGAACGGCGTTTGCGGAGACGCCGCGGCCGCCACGCCCGAGTTCGGCCAGCTCATGTTCGAAACCACCGTCACCCGCTTCGTCGAGCTCCTGCGCGAGTTCCGTACCCTCCCGATCAAAGACCGCGTCGACCACCACTAACCAAAAAGCAGCGGCGGCCCCGTGTGATGAGCCGCCGCTGCATTGTTTGTCTTCTTGGGTTTGACTCTACCCGATCCGCGTCTCTACCTCAAACCATTCGTGCAATTCGTGTAATTCGTGGCCAAAGCTTTTGCCCTTACCCTCGCGGATCGAAAGCGTCCTGCAATCCATCCCCCACGAAGTTGATCGCCAGCACCGTCAGCAATATCAGCATCCCCGGAAAGAACCACAGCCAGGGTGCGCTCGCCAGATACTTGTAGGCGCTCTCCAGCATATTGCCCCAACTGGCCGTCGGCACCTGCACCCCCAGCCCGAAGAAACTCACATACGTCTCGGACAAAATGGCCGAGGCCACCCCCAGCGACGACGACACGATGATCGGCGCGAACGTGTTGGGCAGCAGGTGGCTCATAATAATGCGCGTGTTCGACACCCCCAGCGCCCGCGCCGCCGACACATAGTCCATCTCGCGCAGCGACAGCACGTTGGCGCGCACAATCCGCGCCAAATACATCCACGACGTAATGCCGATGATGACAATGATGACGACCACGCTCCCGCTCAACTCGCGTCCCAGCAGGTTCAGCGCCGGCAGCTTGCCGCCAAAGAACTTCGCCATCACGATCAGCAGGAACAGGCTGGGGATGGTCAGCATCGCCTCGGTGAAGCGCATCAGCAGGCTGTCCACCCAGCCGCCGTAGTAGGCCGCCACCACGCCCACCAGCGTGCCCAGCACCACCTCCACCAGCGTCGCCGTCAGCCCGATCAGCAGCGATATCTGCCCGCCGTAGATCGTGCGGGCGAAGATGTCGCGCCCGATCGCATCCGTGCCGAAGATGTGTTCTTGCGACGGCCCCTGGAGCTTCTGCCCGGTGTCGTTGCAGTTGGCCCAGGCCTCGCCGCTCAAGTTGGCCTTCAGCGGGGCGCAGTAGCCGCGCGACCACAGCATCCCGCCCAGCGTGGCATACAGCGCCAGCAGCACCAGCACCCCCACGCCCACCATCGCCATCTTGTGCTTGCGAAAGCGCCGCCACGCCAACTCGCTGGGCGAGCGCGGCTTGAAACTAATTTCGGCAATCGGGGCCGGCTCGCGCGTAGCGGCAGGGTCAGCGGTCAGGGTCGCCATCGCCTAGTTCAACCGGATGCGCGGGTCGAGGAATGAATAAGTGATGTCGGTCAAGAGCTGCACCACCACCACCGCCAGCGCGATGAACATCAGAATGCCCATCAGCACCGGGAAGTCGCTGCGGGCGGTGTGGTCAATAAACATCCGGCCCATGCCCGGCCATCCAAAGATCGTTTCGGTTACTACCGCGCCGGCCAGGAAGAACGGAATATCCAGCCCAATCAGCGTCACGAACGGCAGCGAGGCGTTTTTGAGCGCGTGCCGGTAGATCACCAGCCACTCGCGCACACCTTTGGCCCGCGCCGTGCGGATGTAGTCTTGGTGCAGCACCTCGATCATGCTGGCCCGCACATAGCGGCTGTAGCCCGCCACGCTGATAATTGACAGCGTCGCCACCGGCATAATCATGTGCCGCACCACCTCGCCCAGCGTTTGGCCCACCGCTGGGTCGTACATGCCGATGGTCGGCAGATATGGCAGCCCCCAGCGTTTGAAGTTCACCGCGAACAAGTACATCATCATCAGCGCCAGCCAAAAGACTGGCATCGAGAAGCCCACAAACGCCCCGGC
>JBBRZY010000218.1:0-7452 GCA_038252885.1 Anaerolineales bacterium
CGCTGAGCGTTGCGCCCGTGCTGGGCGAGCCCGAGCCGCTGCGCCGGCCGGCCCAAACCCCGCTCTGGCGGCGGCTGGCCCTGCCGGTTGGCCTCGTCAGCCTCGTCCTGATCGCGGGCGTGGCGCTGGCGGCCGGCCCGCTGCGCGGCCTGTTCGGGGCTGGCGCGCTGCCCACGCAGCCCAGCGTCACCAGCACCGTGCCCGGCGTGGCCGAGACCGCCGCGACCATTGCGCCGACCGCGGTCCCCGCCAGCGCCACGGTCGCCCCCACCAGCACTACCGCGCCGACCGAAGCGCCGACCGCCACGCGCACGGCCGTGCCCAGCGCCACGCCGACCAGCGAGCCGAGCGCCACCGCCACCCAGCCGCTGCCGGCCGATGTGCTGGCTGTCGGCAACGTCGTGCTGCCCGAGGGCATCGTCGGCCGGGTGCGTGACGCGCCCAACGGCAACATCATCAGCGGTATTGAGAACGGCACCGAGGTGCATGTGATCTCGGCGCGCCAGACCACGTCCGACGGCATCACCTGGGCGCACATCCGGCGGGTCGACAACGGCCAGATCGGCTGGGTGTCCGAAAGCCTGCTGGAATACACCACCGCGCCGCCGCCCTAACCCCGGCCGCCCTCAAACCCTCAGCCCCACCCACCGGGCCGGTCAACGCGTTTGACCGGCCCGGTGTTCTTTACCACCCGTTGGCGACCTCAAACTCCAACTGCCCCTGCCCTTTTGCCCGCCTTTTTCTTAGCGAAGCATCTCTTTCTTTTTTCTTTGCCCTTCCTCCGTGGGTTGACCACTTCGCCCATCGCCAGTAAGATTCGAACCGCTGTCAGGCGGCCTCGCCTGACGATCTGGGGACGATCCGTCTTGACGGGCAGCCGCGCCACTCGCCGGCTGCCTGTTACTTGGTAGTCTGAACCAATGCGCCGCCACGGCGCAGCGGCGGCCTGCTGATTGCGATTTAATGTCTGTCATCCGAAGTTCCGCCCGGCGCTCCATGGGGTCCGGCACAATCCGCTGGATGTTCTTCCTCGTCCTCGGCCTGGTAATCGCCGGCCTGATGGTCCGGGCCGCCGCGCGCACCGTGGCGCTGGCCCAAGCCGCCGCCGCCCAAGTGACCCTCATGTCGCCGACCGCCACCCTGCTGGTGCAGGTGGCCGTAGTGTCTACCCCGACGCCGCCCACCATCACCAGCACGCCCACCAAAACCGTCATCCCCTCCACGCCCACCAACACGGCCACCCCCACCCCGTTGCCAGCCGCCACCCTCACCGCCATCTATGAGGCCAACTGTTCGCTCATCGACCGCATTCCGGGCGACCTGCTCACCATCGTCAATAAAGACGTAGCCTTGCCGCAAGACTACAAGCCGGCCGACCTGGAGGTTGTCCCGCTCGACACCCAAAACATTCGCTACCAGGCCATTCCCTTGCGCAAGGTAGCTCACCAAGCTCTGCTCGACATGATTGCGGCAATGAACCAGGCCGGACTACAAGTCTTGGTGCTGTCGGGTTATCGCTCTTACACCGAACAAGCGCTGGCCTACGAGAAGTGGCTCAAGCTCCACCCCGACCGCGCGGCTGACATCAGCGCGCCGCCGAGCCACAGCGAGCACCAGCTCGGCACCGCAGTGGACTTCAGCTCGCCGTACATGACCCAGTTCTACGGCGGTGACGACGGATTCAACGTGAACTTTGCCCAACAGCCTGAGGGCCAATGGCTGGCCCGCCAGGCCGCCTATTATGGCTTCACCTTGTCATACCCGGCCAACGCCATTGAAATTACCGGTTACGCCTGGGAGCCCTGGCACTTTCGCTACGTAGGCATTCTGGCCAAAGAACTACAAGACCGGAACATCACCCTGACGAGCTATCTCAAAGAGTGCGCGCCCCCGCCGGCCACGCCGAACAGCTAAGCGGGAATTACGGCCGACGGCCCGTAAACCGCGCGTCGCACCGACGGGCCGGCTTGTGCCGGCCGCATCCTGGAGGCTCCGCCCCTGGCGGAGATGGAAGAGGAATAGGTCTGTAAGTCATCATGCGTCAATCTCATTCGCAAGTGAACACTCTGTTGATTGTTGTGGCGGTGTTGGCCGTCGTAGGCGGCCTGGCCATCGTGGCCGCCACCAGCCCGCAGTCGTTTCAATTTAACCCGCTGGCCTGGTTCGCCGGGCCGGCCAGCCCCACGCTGGCCGCCACCGAGGTGCCCACGGCCACCGCCACCACCGTCGAGCCGACCGCCACCGTCACCGCCACGCCCACCCGGCGCCCCACCAGCAGCGCCCTGGCCCTGGTCACCTCAACCTCGGCCGCGCCCAGCGACACCCCCGGGCCGACGGTCTCGCCCACCGCCACCCCCATCGACTGGCCCACCAACACCGTGGCCCTGGCCGAAGTGGTCGTGCAAGAGGCCGTGAACGGCCGCGTGCGCGACCTGCCCAACGGCGACACCGTCATCGCCATCGTGCCCAACGGCACCCTGCTCTACGTGCTCGATGCCCAGCAGCAAATTGGCAACGTCATTTGGCTGCAAGTGCTGCTGCCCGACGGCCAGACCGGCTGGATGGCCGACTTTCTGTTGAAGACCCTCTATCAGCGGCCCTAGCGCAACCGCGCTCCCCCGGTTGGGATGATTTCAGTCATCGTCCCCGTTCGCAACGCCGCCGGCACGCTGGCGGCCTGCCTGCAAGCCCTGACCCAGCAGGCGTTCGACCCGGCCGGGTACGAAGTCATCGTCGTCAACGACGGCTCCACCGACGACACCAGCGCGCTGGCCCGGCGCTACCCCGTGCGCGTGGTCGACCTGCCGCCCTCTGGGCCGGCCGCCGCCCGCAACCAGGGGGTGGCGTTGGCCCAGGGCGAGTTGGTGCTCGTCACCGACGGCGACTGCGCCCCCGCCCCCGACTGGGTAGCCCACATGGCCGCCGCCTTCGCCGCGCCCGAGGTCATGGGCGCGCGCGGCGCGTACCGCACCCACCAGACCGCCCTCGTCGCCCGCTTCGTCCAGCAAGAGTATCAAGACAAATACGACCGCACCGCCCGCCGCCGCTCGATTGACTTCATCGACACCTACTCGGCCGGCTACCGGCGCGCCGTGTTCGTCGAGAACGGCGGTTTCGAGACCGCCTTCCCCGCGCCCTCGGTCGAAGATCAAGAGTTCTCCTTTCGGCTGGCCGAGAAGGGTTACCGCCTGGTCTTCGTGCCCGACGCGCTGGTCTACCACCAACACGACGCCACGCTGGCCGAGTACCTGCGCCGCAAATTTTGGATCGGTTATTGGAAGGCATTCTTGCTGCGCTGGCACCCCGAGAAGGCGTTGGGCGACTCGCACACCCCCCTCAGCCAGCGGGTGCAAATGGGCTTGCAGGGCCTGGCGGGGCTGCTGGCGCTGTTGGGGTTGGCGCTGCTGGCCTGGCCGATAGGGCGCGCGCTGCTGTGGGCGGCGCTGGCTACCCAGGTCGTGTTCTTCGCCACTACCCTGCCGTTTCTGCTAAAGCTGGCCCAGCGCGACCGGCCCGTGGTGGGGGTCGCGCCCGCGCTGCTGGTGGCCCGCGCCGCGGCCCTGGGGATTGGTTTGGCGACCGGCCTGGTGGGGCTGCGCGCTCAACCCGCGCCGCGCCACGCCGCGCTGCCCTGGCTCAGCCGGCTGCTCAAGCGCCTGGTGGATGTTGTCGGCGCGGCCGTGGCACTGACGGTCAGCGCGCCGCTGCTGCTGGTGCTGGCCGTGCTCATCCGGCTAGACTCGGCCGGGCCGGCGCTCTTTGTGCAGGAGCGCGTGGGCGAGAACGGCCGGCGCTTTCGGATGCTCAAGCTGCGCTCAATGGTGGCAGGCGCGGAGCAGCACCCAGCCCCCAAGCAGCCCGCCGACCCGCGTGTCACTCGTCTGGGCCGCCTGCTGCGCCGCTGGAGCCTGGATGAGCTGCCTCAGTTTTGGAACGTGCTGGTAGGTGAGATGAGCCTGGTCGGCCCCCGGCCGGAGGAAGTGCGTGTGGTGGCCGAATACACCGACTGGCATCGCGCGCGGCTCGCCGTCAAGCCCGGCCTGACCGGGCCAATGCAGATCAACGGGCGCGGCGACCTGCCGCTCGACGAGCGCGTGCGCCTGGAGCTCGACTACATCGAGCACTACTCGCTCGCCCGCGACCTGGCGATCCTGCTGCGCACCTTGCCCGCCATCGTGAAAGGCACCGGCGCGTACTAGAGCGCAATCCGGTTTGGTTAGTAAGCTAGCCTGCTAACCATTCCTGCGTCCCCCCTTATTCCATTCTTCTCCTCTACCCACCAGCGCAGCGGGCGTTAGCGCTACTGGCTTGAAATTAGGCCGCCTGCGCAGCCAAATACTTCTCACGGTTGGCGGCCCGCGCCACCTTGCCGCTGCTGGTCTTGAGCACCCAGCGCGGCCCCACCAGCACCACCTGCCGCACCGCCACGTCCGACCCGCGATTGATGTACTGCCGCACGGCGTCGCTCAGCGCGTTGCGGGCCTGCTCGGCCTCCGCCCCGTCCGCCAGGTCAAGGTCGTCCACCTCGGCCACCACCACCACCTCCTCGGTGCCGGCCTCGGCGTCGAACACGCCAAAGGCCACCACCCGCCCCGGATGCACGCCCGGCACTTCGGCCGCCAGCAGTTCCAGGTCTTGCGGGTGCACGTTCTTGCCCCCCACGATAATCAAGTCCTTGCGCCGGCCCGAGACGTACACCTCGCCGTCCGCGATGTAGCCCAGGTCGCCGGTCAAATACCAGCCCGCGTGAAAAGCCTGCGCCGTCGCGTCGTCGCGGTGAAAGTAGCCGGTCAGCAGGCAGTCGCTTTGCAAAGCGATCTCACCCACCTGCCGCTCCGGCAGTTCGCGCCGCGCCTCGTCCAGCACGCGCACGCGTACATTCGGCAGCGGCCGCCCAGCCGAGAGCATCCGCACCCGTTCAGGCGCACTGGCCGCCGCGCCGCCCCCGCTCACCGGCCGCGCCACCTGTTCGGTGATCAGCGCGCGCCGGTCAATCTCATCCACCGTCACCGGCCCGCTCAGCCCGCCCTGCGTCACCGCAAACACATTCTCGGCCATCGCATAACAGGTCGCCAGCGCCTCCGGCCGCAGACCATATGGCTTGAACCGCTCTGCGAAGACCTCATGGCTCTCGGCGCGCATCGGCTCCGAGCAGTTGATCACCGCCCGCCACGACGACAGGTCTACGCCTTGCAGGTCGCGGTCGCGCGTCTTGTGCGCGCAGAAGTTGAAAGCAAAATTCGGCAGCCAGGTCAGCGTGCCATGGTAGCGCGTCACGGCCTGCATCAGCCGGTAGGGCGCGCGCACCCAATCGAACGGCGATAGCAGCGCCAACGGCACGCCGCTGACCACCGGCATCACAAACCCCGCGATCAGCCCCATGTCGTGATACAGCGGCAGCCAGCTCACAATCACATCGTCGGCGCTCAGGCGCAGCACAGCGCTGTAGGCCGTGAGCTGGTTGAAGATCGCCTGGTGTGACAGCGCCACGCCTTTTTGCAGCCCGGTGGTGCCCGACGAATGCTGCAGCAGCGCCAGCTCGTCTGGTTTGCGCCGCAGCCCGGCCAGCCCGTCCAAATCGGGCGCGGGGTCCGGGGCCACCTCGGCCGCAATCAGCACCCGCCGCACCGAGCTCTCCATGCCCAGCGCCATCGCCACCTCTGGCCCAAACTCTGGGTAGGTCACAATCGCCGCTGGCTGAGTGATGCCCACCAACGCCGCCAGCTCTTGCCGATACTTCTCCGGCGACAGCTTTTCGGTCAGGAACGGCATGATGGCCGGAACCACACCCGCCAGCACCGCGCCCCAGAAGGCGTACACCAACTGCGGGCCGTGCTGCAAGATGAGCACCACCACCTCACCCGGCTGCAAGCCGGCCTCGGCGTAAGCGCGCGCGAAGCCGGCCGCCCCCTGCCACAAGTTGGCATAGGTGAGCGTTTGGTCGGCTTGCTTGGGATAGACCAGGTGCAGCGCCGGTCGGTCGGGCGTCTGCGACCAGTGGGCGTGTAGGCGCTGCGCCAGGGTGAGGGGCTGATCGGCGGGCAACATGCGTGGGGCGCGGCCCTAAGCCTGCCGCTGCTGAATCAGGTCGGCCAGTTGGGCCAGCGTGTCGAAGGTGCCGGCGTTCAACTCCGAGTCGTCAATCCGCGCGCCGAACTTGTCTTCCACGAACAGCGCCAGGTCTACCAGGCTAAAAGAGTCGATCAGCCCGCTGGAGATCAGGGCTTCGTCGGCGCGCAGGGCGCGGTTGGGCTGCTTGAGGATCTTGGCGGCGATGTATTCGCCCAGCGTGGCGGTGATGGTAGCGTCTGCCATGGGGTCTCCTGGTGAGGGTCTGGGCCGGCGGCCGGTTTAGGGCGTGCCGTTGGCCAGCGTTAAGATCGCCGGGCCTACCCGCGCCGCCAACTGGCTCTCGCCCAGCGGCGTCAGGTGGATCGGGCTATCGGTGTACTCGGTGTTAGTAACGGCGTCCCACAGGTCAACATAGTGCCAACCCTGGGCCGCCGCCGTCTGGGCCATCAGCCCACGATAGTCGTCGTAGGCCCAACGCGGGTAGAGGAAATTATAACGGATGTCACTGTTCTGCCCCGCGCTGACGAACATCGGCTCGTTGACCAGCAGCACCGGCGCTGGCCCAACGGCCTGCACACCGGCCGCCAGCACTTCCAGAGCCACCTTATCGGCCGTCAGCGGCGCTTGCAGGCCGTGAAAGCTGTCATCGGCCTCAAAGTCTTCCTGGCGCGGCGTGTAGCTGGCTGGGAGGTCCTGATCTATCCCCGTGCCGGCCCACAGAAAGCCGTAGAGCTGCAAGCGCAGCAAGTCGGCCAACGCCCGCCGCTGGCCGATCAGCGTGCGGTCCCACCAGGTCGGATCAACCAGGCGCGCGTCGGCCGGGTCCAGGTCGAGTTGGTAGCGCGCGATCAGCCCCCGCACTTCGGCCGCGTTGTTCTGCACCAGCGGCGGAAAGAGCTGCTTGTCGGCCGGGAACGACTCCAGCGTCACCAGCCAAACGATCTGGTCTGGCTCATACGCGCCCAGGCGCGCCAGCAGCAGCAAGTCTTTGGTGAGCGACAGGATCGGGTAGCCCAGGTTGTAGGCCACCACCCGCCGCCCGTCGGCCGTCACCAGCCCGGCCGCGTTCAACTGCGCCGCCAGCGTTTGCTGCGCCGGCAGCAAGTAGCCCCACACCGACGAGTCGCCCACCAGCAGCACGCGGTACTCGTCGGCCGCCTTGGGCCGCGCCACCGCGTGCGAGGCCAACAGCGCCTCCACGTTGTACAGGCTCAGGTTGTACGAGCGTTCGGGCACATCGCCGTAGGGCAGCCGCAGCCGGCCGGGCAGCACGCTGTTGTAGAGCGTCAGCCGGCCCAGCGCCGGCAGCGGGTTCAGCGCGGCAAACAGCAGGTTGACCGCCACAAACAGCAGCGCGGCCTTGACCAGCACATTGCGCAC
>JBBRZY010000219.1:0-7442 GCA_038252885.1 Anaerolineales bacterium
AGTTCACAGCCCAGGTGTGGCGCAGCCAGTGGGCGTGCCGCGCGCGCACGCCGGTCGCGATCCTCCGCCGCCGCGGAAGACGCCGGCACAAGGCACGGTGCCGCCTGCGGTTTCCGCGGTGGGCGAAGGCCAGCTTGGTGTGCAGTGGCGCTTCGGGGTACGTTACTTGGTCGCTGCCGGACCGCGAGTTCTCCGGGGCAACGGAACGGTCGGCTCCGTCACTCTTGGCTTGCACTGAGCGCGGTTCCCTGCTTGGCAAGCTTGGCGGCTTTGCGTACAGTACCAAGACCAAATTGAACCGCTGACCACCCCTGCGGCGTCTCTTAGGTCGGCGTCACTGGGCCAGACCCATAGCGACAGTTCTGGGTCGACTTAACCTACCGTCGCCACGACCCATATCAGGAGCCAAATCAGGCTGGTTTTTGGCCCCCCCTCATACCCAGAACGGCGATATGGGTACCCATAACGGCGCCCCGGTGCGATTTCCCCGTGTTTTTGAAACTGGCCCCCGACCCAAAACGGCGAAAAGGCCACCCCTATCGGCGGTTTCGACCCAAATCGAGCCTATTCACCGGGTCCAAGCCGGTGCTCTTGGGTCAGCGCATCATCGGCTGAGTAATCGAGCTCCAGACTAAAGCGGCCTTGATTGCCCAGGTGCAGCTTGCGGATAGCGGTCCCGCCTTAGAACGCCAAGTGCCGCAGCCAGCCCGCCTCGGCCAGCATCCGCAGCCCGTACGTCAGCACAACTTCGCGCTCGGCCACGTCGAGGTCGACGCCGGCCTCGGACGCATACCATTGGATCAGCCGTTTCTCAATCACTACCGCACCTGTGTCTCGGCTAATAGTTCGCGGCGCGGGACGTTGTCCACGACCTGCCGGGATGAATCATAGTCGCCGCCGTGTCCCCATTGCGTGAGCCTTCCTAAGTAGGCGGTGGCCTGGCCGACCGCTGCCAGCAACCGTTCACGAGCTGCCGGCGGCATGGGGATCTCGAGCGTGTCGACCAGATAGCCCAGACGCTGGAGCAGAGCCTGAGAACGGAAACGCAAGGCATAATCGGCGAACTTAGCCCAGTCGAGGCGGCCCTGGCCGTTCTTCAGCGTAGCCGCGACCTCCGGAATGCCGCCGGCCGACTGGGGCCGATCCAGGCAGTCCAAGACGGTCTTTTCCGCGTCGGCCATCAGGACGGGGCTCGGGTTGTCATGCTCACGGCGCACAACGGGATCAGCCAATGGCCCGGCGATCATCCCGCATAGGCGTTGCTGCGCCGCTCAGAACTGCTTTAGGCGCCTCGGTCACTCCAGTGAAAGCAGCCATTCGGCGACGGAGCGCGTCTCAACAGTGCCGGCCGGCACCAGCGTGGGGAGGGCGTTGGCGCTGGTCAGGAGCAAACCATGCTTGATCCCCCTGGCCAGCATCGCCGCATTCATGGCGCGCAGCTCACGCTCAAGCGTCGCGGGCTGGTCCACCGTGGCCGCGACCTGGATCAGTTGTTTCTCTTCCGGCAGGTAGAAGTCGACTTCCTGGCCGTTGGGCGCGGCCCAGTAGAAGAGGTCGGTGGTGCGGCGCCGCAGCGCCAGAAAGACGGCATTCTCCAACAAGTGGCCCGTGTTCGGCGAGGACGCATACCCGACCGCCCGGGCCAGGCCGGTGTCAATGGCATAAACCTTTTTGGGCGCGATTTGCTGGCGCTTGACCGAGTGGTCGTGGACGTTGAGGGTGAAGAGCAGCCAGCTGTCTTCCAGGTATTCGACGTAGTTTTTGACGGTGTTGACACTGCCCAACTGCAACTGCGCTTTGAGCTTGTTGTAGGAGATCCGCTGGGCGGGATTGCTCAGCAGGTAGAAAGCCAGCTCCTTGAGCGCCCGCACCGCCTCCAACCGGTAGCGGGTGGCGATGTCGCGGTAGAGCACGTCCTCATACAAGGCGCGCCCCAGGTCGAGCTCGGGATACTTCAACGGTTCCGGCAGGCCGCCCTGGCGCAGATAATCCCCGAGCAGCGCCTGCAGCCGGGCGGCCTCGGCTGTTGTGCGCTTGGTGGGGGCCGGCAGTTCAATACTGCGCCAACGGCGATACTCGTCAAACGAAAAGGGGAATAGCTCCACCGACACGTAGCGGCCGGTCAGGCGCGTGCCGAGTTCCCGACTGAGTAGCGAGGCATTGGAGCCGGTGATATAGAACTTGTGCCCCAGGTCCATATAGCGGCGTACAAAGCGCTCCCAGCCAGGGATATTCTGGATCTCGTCGACGATGAAGATGCGCCGTTCCCCATACAGCTCGACCAGATGGCGATAGAGCCACGTCGCGTCGTCGGCCTCGAAGCCCAGAAAGCGGTCGTCTTCAAAGTTGAGATAGTAGAACTGGTCCCCACCCAGCCGGTGGGCCAGTTGCGCCAGCAGCGTAGACTTCCCAACGCGCCGCAAGCCGGAAATGATGACAGCGTGCGGGACAGAAGCGGCGCGCTCGATTTGGGCCAAGGCCACTCGCTCGAGGCCGGTTTCCCGCCCCGCAAAGGCTTGCTGCTGCTCCACGAGCATGGCCTTAAGCTGGTCCGGCGGCCACTTGGTGCGCCAAAGGTTTTCACTCATACTGAAATGATATCGGCAATTGTTTTCACTGTCAATGAAATGATCTCGACAAGGGGAACATTGCTGTGAAGAAGGTTTGTGTCACAGCTGAAAGCCTTGGCGCTTGAAGGTGGCGCCTAAACGATCTGGGTCCGTAGCGCAGCCAGCCCGCCTCGGTCAGCATCCGCAGCCCGTACGTCAGCACGACTTCGCGCTTGGCCACGTCGAGGTCAACGCCGGCCTCGGCGGCCTACCATTGGATCAGCCGTTTCTCAATCACTACCGCACCTGTATCTCCGCCAAGCGCTCACGCCGCGGAACGTTGTCCACGACCTGCCTGGTGGGATCGTAGTCGCCGCCGTGCCCCCATTGCGTGGGCCATCCTATTGGCCTGCGCTAGGCGGTGGAGCTGTTGCCGGGCGTGGTCGTAGGAGACGCCCAGAATCGCCTGGGCAATGGTCACCACCGGCTGTTTATGCCATTCCAGGCGCAGAATCAGTTTAGATTCCAACGGCGAGAGGGGACGAACCAGAGCTCTCTTTGAAATAGCCCCATTTGTGACTATCGTAGTCACAAAACAGTCCAATTTCAAGCGGGCCGCATGGCAAATTGCGGTCTGAGCCTCATGCGGCTCTTGGATGTTCCATGCCACGCCTCGGCGGAATGTGGTCGCGTTCACCGGTCTGCGGTGGCCGCCCGGCTGCGCGATGTCCGGGTTGCCGTGTCCACGGCGCATAACAGGATCAGCCACAGCCCGGCGATCATCCCGCCCAGCGGACCGCTTCCCTTTCGCCGCCCGGTGGTCTGACGCTCCGGGGTGATTGCGAACATGACCCGCCAGTGTCATCTGTGGGCCGTGACAGCCGCTGGAGCTTCCGCGGTCGCGCTGGCCCGGTGCGTCGCCCGTCAACACCGGCCCCCCCCACGACGCGCGGCGCTGGCCACCCCCCGGTGTCATGCCCCGTCCCCGATCCCCTGACTTACCAACAGGTGAAAAATCGGGCTATCCGGGCTGCTGACGCCGAGACATCCTTCCGGCTACATTGAACGCGAATTGGTGCGGGTGCCGCCGGCGCGCGCGGTGTGGATCGGCGGCGGCACCGTTGACGAATGCGGAACTTCTAGCCTGATGACCATGACCCCCGTCACCACCCCCCTGCACGAACGCCTCCGCCGTCTGCGCGCCGAGTCCGGCCTGTCGTACCAACAGCTCAGCGCGCGCAGCTACGTGGACGTCGCCTACCTGTACCGTCTGGAGACGGGCCGCGCCGCTCGCCCCTCGCGCGACATTCTCATTCGAGTGGCGCTGGCCCTCGGGCTGCCACTTGAGCTGGCCGACGAGTTGATCGCGGCGGCCGGCCACCTGCCGCTGCTCCCAACCCGGTAGCGCGCCAGCCACCTGCGTCAAAAACACCGGCCCGCCTGATCACTCAGGCGGGCCGGTGTCGGTGGCCCTACTGCCGATCCCCGTCGCTCCGGTGCTGCGTCACACCGCGCGGGCCAAAGCGGCGGGGTGGGTCGCCGCCGCTCAGCCGGTCCATGGGCGAGTAGTCGTCATACAGCTTCTTCACCTGCGCCGCCTGCAAGCCAGTCAGATAGCGCTTGGTCACCTCCAGCGACTCGTGGCCCAGGATGCGCCGCAGCGTCTCCAGGTCGCCGCCGGCCGCCAGGAAGTTCACCGCAAAGGTGTGGCGCAGCCGGTGGGCGTGCAGCTTGCGCACGCCGGTCGCGATCCGCAGCCGCCGCAGGATCAGCCCGATGGCGTTGCGGTCCAGCGGGTAGCCGTCCAGCGTCAGAAAGACCTGCGTGAATTCCGGCTTGGCCGCCTCCGCCCGGAAGGCGGTGATGTAGCGCAGCAGCGCGCGGGCGGTCTTCTGCCCGAACGGAATGCGGCGCTCCTTGCGGCCCTTGCCCATCAGCTTGGCCTCGCGGTTGGGCAGGTCCAGCTCCTCCAGCCGCAGCCCAGCCACCTCCGACACGCGTGGCCCCGAATCGAGCATCAGTAGGATGAAGGCCTGGTTGCGCGCGCCGTTGGCCGTGTTGGGGTTGAGCGCGGCCAGGATCGTCGTGACCTCCGCCGGGCTCAGCACCTCCACCAGCGTCTTGGGCACGGTCGGGATGTCGAGCCGGTCAAACGGGTTGGCCAGCCCTTCGCGCGCCAGCCAGCTGCCGAAGCCGCGCAAGATTTTTACCGTCTTGCGGATGGTATAGGGCGACAGCGCGCCCTCCACCGGCGGGCGGGTGGGGTGGTGCTCATAGCGCATGTGGCGGGCCTGCATGGCCGCCACGTAGCTGCGGACGACGTCGGCCGTCACCCGGCCGAGCTGCACCTCGCCGCCGCCGGCGTGCGTGGCGAAGCGCTGCAGATGCAGCCGGTTGGTGGTGATCGAGTCGGGCGTGCGGTTCTTCAGCCGCATGTCCGCCAGATACAAATCAATGAAGGTGCCGAGGGTGACCGTGCTCATGGCTTGGTGGGCTCGCTTAGTTCCATTAGCGCGCATGTTAGCATCCTCTCTATCGGGCTGTCTATTGCCGGGCATTGCCTGGCGGGCTTGGGGGCAGGGGCGCAAGACCCTGAGACCCTCATGTGTGCAGTGTTGGGAAGACCCTGATGTGTGAATCAAAAAACGGCTGAACCACCTCCATTTCTGGAAGGAGCTCAACCGTTTTAGAGGGCAGACCCTATGTCAGGAGGCGCCGGGCGGATTTGAACCGCCGAATGAGGGTTTTGCAGACCCTTGCCTTACCACTTGGCGACGGCGCCAGATTGCCAGTAACGTATTTCAGAACCGAGTAAGAGTCTACCCGCCTACTTCGTTGTTCCCTTGCTCGGCTATTCAACAGGCGTGGGGGCCATTATAAAGAAATCGGGAGGCCTGTCAATGAAGCTGGTCCAGTCTTTGAGCTGCTTTGCTTAACATTAAAGCGCTATGTGTTGGGCGCCTCTGGCCAACGGGGCGGGGTTGACGTTGGGCCAGCGCAACGCTAGTGGCCTTCCAGGCCCAGTTGCCCCTCACGGCGGCCGTTGCAGTCGGCCGCTGGTCAGGCGGCCCAGAGAATGGTCGGGCCCATATCCAAGTTGGCCCTTGCCGCATCCTGACCGTTCCGCGTGTCAGCTTGAGCAGCAGGACTCGATGCTATAATCCTGGTGGTAAATCAAATTCAACGTTAGCGCGGTCCCGGCCGCTTTGTTCCGGCATTGGAGGAGGCAGTCAGTTCTATTGACCCGCCTCCTTTGTGTTTGGCTTGAACCCGGCTGGCCCGCCCGGCCTTGAACAGCGTCTAACACCGTTTGAGTGAGACCCATGGAAATTATTCTCGAAGCCGAAACGCTTGTGATTGAGCTGCTGCTGATCGTCTCGGTCGTGGCGCTGCTAGTGCGCCGGCTCAATATCCCCTACACCGTCGCGCTCGTCATCGCCGGCCTGGTGTTGACCTTGCAGCAGCCCATGCACTTAGACCTGCTGCCCGAGGTGATTCTGGCCCTGTTCGTCCCACCGTTGGTGTTCGAGGCCGCCTTCCACCTGAACCTGAACGAATTGCGCCGCAACTTGGTCGGCATTCTGGTGCTGGCGATCCCCGGCGTCGTCATCACGATGCTGGTGGTCGGGGCGGTGTTAAAGTTGTCGACCAACTTGGGTTGGCCGCTGGTGCTGATCTTTGGAGCGCTCATCTCAGCCTCTGATCCGGTGGCGGTCGTGGCTATTTTTCGCTCGCTGGGCGTGCCCAAGCGCCTGGCCGTGCTGCTCGAAGGTGAGAGTTTGCTGAACGACGGCACCGCCATCGTGCTGTTCAACCTCATGCTGATGGCCGCCATCTCCGGTCAATTCCAACTGGTGCCCGGGCTGTTCGAGTTTCTCCGCGTCGCGCTGGGCGGCGTCGTCATTGGCGCCGTGCTGGGCTGGCTGGTTGCTCAGTTGATCGCCCGCGTTGACGACTATCTGATCGAGATTACGCTGACGACCGTGCTGGCCTTTGGCGCCTACCTGCTGGCCGAGCGGCTGGGCGTCAGCGGCGTGCTGGCCGTGGTCACGGCTGGCCTGGTGGCCGGCAACCTCGGCCCACGGGGCATGAGCCCGACCACCCGCATCGTGCTGTTCAACTTTTGGGAATACATTGCTTTCTTGGCGAACTCCTTTGTATTTCTGCTGATTGGGCTCCAGATCAATGTTGGCCTTCTGCTGACGGCCTGGCAGCCCATTCTCTGGGCCATCCTGGCGGTCTTATTCGCGCGCACGCTGGTCGTCTATGGCTTCGGCCTGTTGGCGCGGCGCCTGGGCGAACCCGTTCCGTTCCGTTGGCAGCACGTCCTGGCCTGGGGCGGGCTGCGCGGCGCCATCAGCCTGGCCTTAGCCCTCTCCTTGCCGGCCATCCTGGGTCCTGAGCGCGAGGAACTCCGGGTGATGGCCTACGGGGTGGTGCTTTTCACGCTGCTGGTGCAGGGCACCACCATGGGGCCCCTCCTGCGCCGCTTGCAACTGCTGGTGCGTCGCCCTGAACAAGTGGACTACGAGCGCCGGCATGCTCGCCTCACCGCGGCCCGCGCGGCCGAGAAGCACCTCGATAATCTGCATCGCGAAGGGCTCGTTAGTTCGCATGCCTGGGAACGGATCCAGACCAGTTTAGCTGAGCGCAGCAGCCTCTATCAGATCGCGGTGCGCGAGGTCTTGTCCACCCAGCCCCTGCTGGAGGCGGAGGAACTCGATACGGCCTGGCGCGAGGCGCTGCGGGCTGAACGCAGCGCGCTGCTGGGTTTGCGCCGCGACGGGATCGTCTCCACCGAGATCTATGAAGAACTGGCGGCCGAGGTCGACGCAACGCTCCAACAGCCCACCATTGATCGTCTGCCGCTCGCTGTCGTAACCCCGCCCGCCG
>JBBRZY010000220.1:0-7427 GCA_038252885.1 Anaerolineales bacterium
TCTTTTTCGTACATGTCGGGCCGGTCGATGAACATGACGATGTCGCTGTCCTGCTCCAGACTGCCGGATTCGCGCAGGTCCGAGAGTACCGGGCGCTTGTCGGCGCGCTGCTCGATGGCGCGTGAGAGCTGCGCGCCGGCCAGCACCGGCACATTCAGCTCGCGCGCCAACTGCTTGAGGCCGCGCGAGATGCTCGAGACTTCTTGCACGCGGTTCTCGGTGCGGGCCTCGCCCTGCATCAGTTGCAGGTAGTCCACAATTACCAGGTCGAGGCCGTACTCCTGGTCCAGGCGGCGGCACTTGGCGCGCAGTTGGTTGGGCGTCAGGGCCGGGGTGTCATCCAGAAAGATTTGCGCGTCGCTGAGCACGTTGGCGGCCTGCACAAACAGCGGCCACTCGTGGTCGTGAATGTCGCCCAGGCGCAGGCGCTGCGAGTCAATGCCGGTCTCTTGCGAGATCAGGCGCTGCACCAATTGGTCGTTGCCCATTTCGAGCGAGAAGATCGCCACGTGCTTCTTGTAAGTTAGCGCGGCGTTCTTGGCGATGTTGAGCATGAGCCCGGTCTTGCCGCTACCCGGCCGGCCCGCGATGATGAGCAAGTCCGACTGCTGCAAGCCGCCCAACAGCTTGTCGAGGTCAATGAAGCCGGTCGGCACGCCTAGCAGCTCGTCGCGGTGCTCGAACAGATACTTGATGCGGTCGTAGTACTGGCTAATGGCCTCTTTGATCGGGGCCACGTCTTTGGTCAGGCGGCGCTCGCTGACGGCGAAGATGGCCGCCTCGGCGTCGTTGACTACCTCGCCGATCTCGCGGCCCTCTTCGTAGGCCAGCTTGGCGACTTCGGTGGCGGCCTCGATCAGGCGGCGGCGCATGGCCTCGCGCTCCACCAGCCGGCCGTAAGCCTCGGCGTGCAGCGAGGTGGGGACGGTGTTGATCAGCCGGGTGAGATAGGCCGCGCCGCCAACCTCGGCCAGTTGGGTGTGGCGCTCTAGCTCTTCCGAGAGGGTGATGATGTCAATCGGCAGGCGCTGCTCGTGCAGGCTGACGAAGGCGTCCCAGATCCAGCGATGTTTGTGGAGGTAGAAGTCGTCTGGCCGGAGGAAGGCGCTGACTTCAAAATAGGCGTCGGGGTTGATGAGCACGCAGCCCAAGACCGCCTCTTCAGCTTCGACGGCGTGCGGCGCCGACCGGTTGGGGCCGTAATCGGCGGTGTCGGTCATGGGTGTTTTACAGGAGCGCGAAGGGCGGCGGCGCTACTTATCCTCGTCGCCTTCGTCGGTGTCCAGGTCTTCCAGGTCGAGCGACTCGACAAAGTCTTTGAAGGCGTCCAGGCGGGTCTCTTCACCCGAGCCAGCCGCGGCGGCGCTGTCGGCTTCCATCTCATCTTCAGGCAGCACGGCGGCCTTGTCCATCACCGCTTCTTCGATGTAGACCGAAACGTGCAGGCGCACGGCCAGCGCCAGGGCATCCGACGGGCGCGAGTCGATTTCCAGCCGCTTGCCGCCCACGCCCAAAACGATGCGGGCGTAGAACACATCGTTGCGCAGATCGGAGATCAGGATGTACTCGACCTCGCCGCCCATCTCGCCGATGACGTTTTTGAGCAGGTCGTGCGTCAGCGGGCGCGACACTTCCATTTCTTGCAGCGTCACGGTGATGGCGTCGGCCTCGCACGGCCCAATCCAGATGGGCAGGTAGCGATCGCTATCGACGTCTTTAAGAATAACCACGCGATGCTGAGACATCAAGCTCACGCGGATACTATCTATGGTTACTTCTACCATGTCCATCCTCCCACTCGAACTGTCTGGGGATTCTAGCACAAGCCCTAGGCCTAAGCAATGACAACACCCAAAGCGCTGTCATTTGCGCCGGGCGGGCGTGGGCCGGCGGGGTTTGATGACAATTCGACGCAATTCTGGCGGTCAGTGGCCGGAGGCTGGCGCAGTCGCCCAAACGCGCGTGATATAATGCCGCCGGACAACGCCCTTTGGATCATATGTTTGGCGCTTCGACTGAGACTTATGTTGGTTGGATCACGGGGCTGCTCCTCCTGGGTTTTGGTCTGGCAGCCGTTGGTGGACTGCTGACGCTGGCGCATTCGCGCCGGGTGCGCTACTTTCAAGTGCGGCGCGCAGCCGTCCAACGCGGCTGGCAGCTTTTGCTCGCGAGTATCGGCTTGTTGATCGGTGCCGGCCTGACAATGGGCCTGGGCACGCCTTTGTTACGCCTGGTGGTGCCGCCGACTGGCACCATTACCCCCACCGTGCCGCCCAGCGCCACCATAACGCCTCTGGCCAGCGCCACCCTCACCCTCCCGCCGACCGATACGCTGACGCCTGGCCCATCGCCCACCGGAACCAGCACCGCCACCCCTAGCGCCTCGCCTGCGCCCAGCCTGCCCGAAGCCTTCATCACGCCCATTATCAGCGCTACCGTTACCGCGCCGCCCGAAGCCCTGGCCGCCAACCTGCGCTTTGCGCTGGGCAACAACTGCGCCGTCACCGAGGGCCAGCAGTTCTTCGACCAACTGCCCAAGACCCTCTACGCGCACTTCTTCTACGACGCCTGGCTGCCGGGCGTGCAGTGGTCGGGCGTGTGGCTGCGCGATGGCGCGGTGGTGTATGTGGAGACGCACCTGTGGGATGGCAGCACCGGCGGCTGCGGCTTCAGCAACTACGACAACGGCAAGCTGTGGTGGGTGGTGGGCCACTACGAAGTGCAAATCTTTGTGGGCGAACGGTGGCTGGTCTCAGGCCAGTTTGAAGTGGTGCAGTCCTCGCCCACGCCGACCATCACGCCCACCCGCACGCCGCGCTCCCCCACCGGGACCGCTAGCGTGACGCTGACCCGCACGCCGCCGACGCCCAGCGCCACGCCCAGCACCACCCCCACGCGCACGCCGGTACTGCCGACCAAGTCGCCGACCGTGACGGCCACGCGCACGCCCACCCGCACGCCCACCCGGTCGGCAACGCCGACCAACACCATTTATCCGCCGGGTGTGTGGGCGCGGGCGACGATTGCACTGGGCGGCAACGCCACCTCGGTGCGGCTGCGCGCTTCGGCCCCCGACGGCGCCGTGATCGCCATTCTGCCGAAGGGCTTGCTGGTGGATGTGCTCATCCCCAGCGCGACAATTGAGGGCACCGTCTGGCGGACAATCCGCACGCCCGACGGGGTTGAGGGGTGGATTTCAGAGGGTGTTCTGAAGTACGTGCAGCCGTAGCCGGTGGCGGGCGAGCGGATTTTTGTGAGCCAGTTTTAGAACGGGCCAGGCGGTTAAGCCTGGCCCGTTCTTTGTACGCCCAGCATGGGCACTGACTAGGAGGTGAAAGTCCTCTGCGGAGGTTGATGGCATTAACCGCTAGCCAAAGGCAAGGGCGTCACTGCGAGGTGGGGTCTGAAGGAAGCCGGCGGCAAAACCGCGCCTGGAGGGACACGAACCCGATCTGAGGCTGTGCGTCCGGACGAGTGGGCAAAGAACCACGAAGTCCAGGCCATCAAAGGGCAAAACGGTAAATCGGGCCAAGGTGCGGGGAAAGTCACTGTTCTTATCTGGGGAGACCTGCCGTCAGGCCAGAAGACCGGCAACCCGCCTCGGAAGGGGCGGCTGAGATGGCAGGGGTCAGCCGAGGCCGTAGTACCAGCCCCCGTCACGGGCTGGGAAGGGCCGAACGTTAGGAGTGGATGGACTTGAGCAGTTCGCGGGATGCGCAGGGAAGGCCGCCTGTCCGCACGACGGACACTGGCGGGGAGCCAGGGTCGGTGAAGCCGATCGGAACCCCCGTCAGAGCCGAGCCGTCCCCGGCACGAGACGAGACCCCATCCAGCGCAGAGAATGGGAGCGTATGGGAACAGGTCTTTGCGCGAAGCAACCTGTTTGCCGCGCTCGACCGGGTCGAGAAGAACGCCGGTGCGCCTGGCAGCGACGGGCTGCGGGTGGACGAGTTGCGTTCCTACCTGAAAGACCACTGGCTGGAAACCAGGGCCAGCCTCGACGCGGAGACGTATCGGCCAACGCCAGTGCGGCGGGTGGAAATTCCCAAACCTGACGGCGGGGTGCGGTTGTTGGGCATCCCGACAGTGTTGGATCGCCTAATCCAGCAAGCACTGGCGCAAGTGCTTGGCCCCCTGTTCGAGCCGCGCTTCTCGGCCCATAGCTACGGCTTTCGGCCGGGCAGGAGCGCCCACCAGGCGGTGCAAGCCGCTCAGGCATACATCCAAGACGGCTATGCCTGGGTGGTGGACATCGACTTGGAGAAGTTCTTTGACCGCGTCAACCACGATATGTTGATGGCCCGTGTGGCGCGCGTGGTCAAGGATAAGCGGGTGCTGCGGCTGATCCGCCGCTACTTGAAGAGCGGGGTAATGGTCAACGGCGTGGTGCACGACACGGAAGAGGGCACGCCGCAAGGTGGGCCGCTCTCACCGCTGTTGGCGAATATCCTGCTCGACGACTTGGATCAGGAGTTGGAGCGGCGGGAGCATCGGTTCGTGCGCTACGCAGACGACTGCAATATCTACGTGCAGAGCCAGCGGGCGGGCGAACGGGTGCTGGACAGCGTCCGGCAATTTCTGGAACAGAAGCTCAAGCTGAAGGTGAACGAGAAGAAGAGCGCGGTGGCGCGGGCCGGGAAACGCAAGTTCCTCGGCTTTAGCTTCTTCCGGCGGAAGGGGGCCGGGCCGTGTACGTGCGGGTGGCTTCCCAAGCCGTGGAGCGGCTCCAAGCAAAACTGCGCCTCCTGACCCGGCGTACCCGGCCCGGCCCCCTGGAAGAAATCCTACAGAGGATCAATCGCCAGGTGGTTGGCTGGGTCGGCTACTTTCGGCTGGCGGACACGCCCAGCGTGTTCGCGGAGCTGGATGAATGGCTGCGCCGACGGCTGCGGCAACTGATTTGGAAACGCTGGAAGCGGGGCAAAACCCGCTGGCGTGAGTTGGTGAAGCTGGGTGTGCCGCCGGGGATGGCGGGCTTAGGCGCGGTGGGCACCAGCCCCTGGCGCATGGCCGCATCGCCGGTGGTGAATATGGCGCTCAGCAATGCCTACTTCCGCCGCCAGGGGTTAGCGAGCTTGGCCGAACGATACCGATTACTGCGCAGTTCTTGACGAACCGCCGGATGCGGACCCGCATGTCCGGTGGTGTGAGAGGAGGGGTGGGCGACCCGCCCCTCCTACTCGATTTTGAGAGCTGGGCCGCGGGCCGCAGACTAGATGTGCAAATGGCTCAGCGCCACGGCCAACTCGGCGGCGACGCGGGCGTTGTTTTCGAGCAGCGCCAGGTTGGCGGTCAGGCTGTGGCCCTCAGTCAGCGTGGCGATGCGCGCCAGCAGGTAGGGCGTGACCGCACTGCCGCGAATGCCGCCCGCCGCCGCCTCGCGCAGCGCCTGCTCGATGGCCGTGTTCATCGCGGCGGCTGGCTGGGCGGCAGCCTCGGGGCAGGGCACACATAGCAGCGCCCCACTGGTGAAATCCATATCCCACATCGCCTTGACCATCTGCGCGGCCTCGGCGGCCGTGTCGGCGCGCGCCGCTAACGGCAGGCCGCTGGTGCGCGAATAGAAGGCTGGAAACTCACTCGTGCCGTAGCCGATCACCGGCACGCCGTGCGTCTCCAGCCACTCCAGCGTGGCCGGCAGGTCGAGGATGGCCTTGGCTCCAGCGCACACCACCACCACTGGCGTGCGCGCCAGCTCCGGCAGGTCGGCCGACACGTCGAGGGCCGCTTCTCCTAGCCGGCGATGCACGCCGCCGATGCCGCCCGTCGCAAACACCCGAATGCCCGCCCACTGCGCCGCGATCATCGTGCCGGCCACGGTCGTGCCGCCGTCGCGCTTCTGCGCCACCGCCATCGCGTAGTCGCGGCGGCTGACCTTGATGGTGTCTTTGGACTGGGCCAGGTGCTCCAACTCGGTCTCGCTCAGCCCGACCTTAACTTCGCCATTTAGCACCGCAATCGTGGCCGGGCTGGCCCCGCCCGCGCGCACGGTGGCTTCCAGGCGGCGCGCCAACTCCAGGTTCTGCGGCCAGGGCAAGCCGTGGGTGATGACGGTGGACTCCAGGGCGACCAGCGGGCGGCGTGATTGCAGCGCCTCGCGCACTTCGGGGCTTAGGGTGGGCAGCGGATAGGGCATGGGCGTTTACGTCTCTTGTAACAGGATCAGGGTGCGGCGCTTGGGTTGGGGTCGTTCGCGTAGCCAGATTCGAGCAGGCTAACGGCGGTCAGCATTCGCTGCACGCGCTCCTGCTCGCCGGCGCGGCGGCGGATGCCGGCCACATACTCGATCATGCGGTCGGCCAGCACATCGTCCACCGGCAAGCCCTCGGCGCGGGCCTCGCGCAGCCCTTTGGTCAGCGCCAAGATCAACTCGGTCTCGGCCTCAGAGCGGGCGGTGTCACTCAGCCATTTAGCATAGGCTTTGGCGTCGGTGATCTCGTCGTGCGCCAGCGCCTTGTGGGTCGACTTCCAGGTGTCGATCAACTGCTGGTGAATCTTGTCGCGGCCAGTCGGGTCGGAGTCCAGTTTCAGATCCGGGTCCACATCTGGGTCGGGGCGAATGTGGCCGACGCTGACCCAGATCACCTCGGCGCCCATGTCGGCAAACTTCTGGCGGGCGTTCTTGGCCTGAAACAGCGCGTGCAGCGCCTGGCGATAGGGGATGCTGGGTGGCGGCTCCGGCTGGTTGCCGTCGCGCGGCGGCGGGATCAATTCGTCCATGCGGTGGCGCGAAATCCAGTCGCCGACCGTGCCGCGGGCCGCGCCGGTGACCATGTCTGACCACACTTCGAGCCCGTTGGCCGAGACCTTGCGGCTGTAGGCGGCGCGGCGCACGGCGCCGGTCATCACTGGGTAGGGGTTGGCCTCAGTGCGCACTTGCCGGGCGCGGATGCGGAAGCGCACGCGCATGTCGTTGACGATGATGGGCAGGCCGTCCTTGGTCATCATCTTGAGGTTGTCTTTGACGCGCTCGACCTCGCGCAGGTCGTAGGCCTCGCGCAGCGTTTCGAACCGGCGCAGGAAATGCGTGCCCGCGCCCAGCACCGCCGACGGCCCGACCACGCGCTCGAACAGCGCCGCGTTGCCGATCTTGATGTCTACCCAGCCCGGCCCGCCGATGCGCAGCATGGGGTTGGTCTCCGGGTGGGCGACCATGGCCTTGCCCTCGCTGATGGTCATGCGTGGGTAGTCGCGGCCGAACAGCGTGGAGACCAAGTAGCGGAAGGCCTGCTGCAAGTTGGGCAATTCCAGCAGGTCTTTCAGGTAGGCCGCGCCGAAGTAGAGCGCCACGGCCATGCCGGCCAGCGGTGGGATGGCGTGCCGCAGCACCTGGCGCGAGGCGAACGAGGCGAAGAAGTTGAGCAGGGACAGCAGCCGCTCGGGCAGCAGGTCGCGCAGCAGCAGTTGGTCAATGGCCCAGTCGAACA
>JBBRZY010000221.1:0-7421 GCA_038252885.1 Anaerolineales bacterium
CGGTATCGCCACGGCTATGCTCGACTCGTCGCCGATTGTGTGCATCACCGGGCAGGTGGGCAGCAAGCTCATCGGGTCAGACGCGTTTCAGGAAACGGACGTCACCGGCGTCACGCTGCCGGTCACCAAGCACAACTACCTGGTCACGCGCGCCGAAGACATCCCACGCACCTTCCGCGAGGCCTTCTACATCGCCGCGAGCGGCCGGCCTGGCCCGGTGCTGATCGACATCACCAAAGACGCGCAGCAGTCGTCGGCCGAGTTCGATTGGGAGGCCGCGGCGCCGCGCTTACCCGGCTACCGGCCCGACCTGCGCGCGCTGCCGTCCGAATACCAGCGCGCCATTGAGTTGATTAACACTGCCCAGCGGCCGGTGATCCTGGCCGGGCATGGGGTGATCATCTCGGGCGCGATGGACCAGTTGAAGGCCTTTGCCGAGAAGACCAGCACCCCGGTGGCGCTCACGCTGCTGGGGCTGGGCGGGCTGCCGGCATCGCACGAATTGAACTTGGGCATGATGGGCATGCACGGCGAGGCCTGGGTCAACAACGCCATTCAAGAGGCCGACCTGCTGCTGGCCTTCGGCATGCGCTTCGACGACCGCGTCACCGGCAACCTCAAGACCTACGCGCCCTTCGCGCGTAAAATTCACATCGAGATCGACCCGTCTGAGCTGAACAAAAACGTGAAAGTCGATGTTGGACTGGTGGGCGACTTGCGTGAGGTGCTCGAAGAACTGCTGCCCGAAGTGGCCCAGAACGAGCACGCCGCCTGGCTGGCGCACATCGACGAGATGAAGGGCGACTCGGCCGTGCGCGACATTCAAAACCTGCCCGACAGTGGGCAATTGTTCGCCGCGCATGTTATCAATGACTTGTGGCGCTTGACCAACGGCGAAGCAATTGTGGTCACCGATGTGGGCCAGCACCAAATGTGGGAAGCCCAATATTGGAAGCACGAGCAGCCGCGCTCGCTCATCACCTCGGCTGGGCTGGGGACGATGGGCTTCGCGCTGCCGGCCGCGGTTGGGGCCAAGTTCGCCTGCCCGGAACAAGAAGTCTGGGTCATCGCGGGCGACGGGGGCTTCCAGATGACCATGGCCGAATTGGCGACCATCGCGCAGGAAAACATCAAGATCAATGTCGCCATCATCAACAACGGCTACCTGGGCATGGTGCGCCAGTGGCAGGAGTTCTTCTACGAGCGCCGATACGCCGCCACCCCGCTGTTCAGCCCGGATTTCGTTAAGCTGACCGAGGCCTTTGGACTCAAGGGCATGTTGGTCACCGAGCGCGGGCAGGTGAAGAGCGCCGTGGATGAGGCGCGCGCCTTCCCCGGCACGGTGGTCATGGAGTTCCGCGTGGAGCAGGAAGACACCGTGTTCCCGATGGTGCCGGCCGGCGCCGACCTGAACGCCATGATCCGCCGGCCCAAGCCGGAGGCCGAAGTGCCCGCCGTGCAAACCGAAGTGCAGTGGTAGAGGACCGACATGCAGCATACATTTGTCGCCTACGTAGAAGATAAGCCGGGGGTGCTCAACCGGGTGGCCTCGCTGTTTCGGCGGCGCGGCTTCAACATCGAGTCGTTGACGGTCGGGCACACCGACCAGGCCGGCGTGTCGCGCATGACCATCGTGGTGGATACCGATGAGTTCGGCGCGCGGCGGGCCGAGGCCAACTTATACAAGCTGGTGAACGTGCTGCGCGTCGAGGACGTGACCAACCAGGCCAGCGTGGTGCGCGACCTGGCCCTCATCAAAGTGTCGGCGGATGGAAACAACCGCACGCACGTGATGCAATTGGCCGACGTTTTTCGCGCGCGCGTGGTCGATGTGGCCAATGAAACGCTGATTTTGGAGATCACCGGCACGGTCGACAAGATCGACAGCCTGGTGGATGTGCTGCGCCCGTACGGCATCATCGAGATGGTGCGCACCGGCATCGTCGCTATGCGGCGCGGCTCGGGCGCGGCCGACAACCGGCCGCCGCGCATCGCCGCACAAGTTCCGGGCGAGACCGTGGATGAGGCGGTCTCGTACTCGGTGTAACTGTCAACCAATCGTTACTAACCGCCGTCGCCGCCTGCACCCATGGGCGGCGCGGCCCATTCTTGCGAACCTTATAGGAGTCCAGACATGGCAAAATTGTATTACGACCAAGACGCCGACCTCGCCCTGATCCAAAGCAAAAAAGTGGCAGTGATCGGTTATGGTTCGCAAGGGCACGCCCACTCGCTCAACCTTAAGGACAGCGGCGTCACCGTGCACGTGGGTCTGGCCGAGGGCAGCAAGAGCCGCGCCAAGGCCGAAGCCGCCGGCCTGATCGTCACCTCGGTGGCTGAAGCGGCCGCCTGGGCCGATGTGATCATGATCCTGGCGCCCGACACCAAGCAGCCCAAGATCTACCGCGACTCGATCGCGCCGCACCTGACGGCCGGCAAGACGCTGATGTTCGGCCATGGCTTCAACATCCGCTACAACACCATCACTCCCCCGGCCGATGTGGACGTGAGCATGATTGCGCCCAAGGCTCCCGGCCACCGCGTGCGCGAGGTCTACGTCGAAGGCGGCGGCACGCCCGCGCTGCTCGCTATTCATCAGGACCCCACCGGCCAGGCCAAGGCCACGGCCCTGGCATATGCCAAGGCGCTGGGCGTCACCCGCGCCGGCGTCATCGAGACGACCTTCGCAGAAGAGACCGAGACCGACCTGTTCGGCGAGCAGGCCGTGCTGTGCGGCGGCGTGAGCGCTTTGGTGAAGGCCGGCTTCGAGACGCTGGTGAAGGCCGGCTACCAGCCGGAAATCGCCTATTTCGAGTGCATGCACGAGCTTAAGCTGATTGTGGACCTGATGTACCGCGGCGGGCTGAACTACATGCGCTACTCGGTCAGCGACACGGCCGAGCACGGCGACTACACCGGCGGGGCGCGCCTGATCACCGAAGAGACCATGGGCGAGATGAAGAAGATGCTGACCGAAATTCAGGACGGCACCTATGCCAACAACTGGATCGCCGAAAACGAGAAGGGCCGCCCGTGGTTCAACGAAACCCGCCGGCGCGAGCAAGATCAACCGATTGAAAAGGTCGGCGCCGAGCTGCGCGCCATGATGCCTTTCTTGAACCCGGTGACGGTTAAGCCGGACGAACAAGGGTAAACGCGATGGATAATTACGTCCGCATCTTTGACACGACCCTGCGCGACGGCGAGCAAAGCCCCGGCGCGACCATGACGTCGGTCGAGAAGCTGGAAGTGGCCCGTGCCCTGGCCCGCCTGGGCGTGGATGTGATCGAGGCTGGTTTTCCAGCCGCCTCGCCCGACGACCTGGCGGCCGTCAAACGCATCGCGCTCGAAGTCGGCCACCCCGGCCGGGCCGAGGGCATGCCGGTGCGCCCGCCCATCATCTGTGGCCTGGCGCGCTGCAACAAGAACGATATTGACAAAGCCTGGGAAGCGGTGAAGGGCGCGGCCGTGCCGCGCATCCACACCTTCCTGGCGACGTCGGAAATCCACATGCGCTACAAGCTCAAGATGGACCGCGAGCAGGTGATCGAGCGCGCGCGTGACATGGTGGCTTACGCCCGCAGCCTGTGCGCCGATGTGGAGTTCTCGCCTGAAGACGCCGGCCGCAGCGACCCCGACTTTCTGTACCTGATCTTAGGCGAGGTTATCAAATCCGGGGCCACGACCCTGAACATCCCCGATACGGTGGGCTACACTACGCCCGAGGAGTTTGGGGCCCTGATCGCCGGCATCATGAAGCACACGTCCGGCATCGACAACACCATCGTCTCGGTGCACTGCCACGACGACCTGGGCCTGGCCACCGCCAACACGCTGGCCGGCATCCGCGCCGGCGCGCGCCAGGCCGAAGTGACCGTCAACGGCATCGGCGAGCGGGCCGGCAACACCTCGCTCGAAGAGGTGGTCATGGCGCTGCACACGCGCCGCCCGGTCTTCAACCTGAACACCGGCATCGATACCACCCAGATCATGCGCATTAGCAAGATGGTGAGCAACTACACCGGCATCGTGGTGCAGCCCAACAAGGCCATCGTGGGGGCCAACGCCTTCGCGCACGAGGCCGGCATTCACCAGGACGGCATGCTTAAGCACCAGCAGACCTATGAGATCATGCGGCCGGAGACGGTCGGCGTGACCATGAGCCGCCTGGTGCTGGGCAAGCACTCCGGCCGCCACGCCTTCAAGACCCGCTTAACCGAGATGGGCTACGTGCTCAACGAGGTCGAGCTCGATAAGGCCTTCGGACGCTTCAAAGACCTGGCCGACAAGAAGAAGATCATCACCGACGCCGACCTGGAAGCGCTGGTGGCCGACGAGTTTTACCAGCCGCGCGAAATCTTCGCGCTCGACGGCTTGCAGGTGGCCTGCGGCACCATGGGCATGCCCACCGCTACCGTGCGCCTGCGCGGCCCCGACGGCCAACTGCACCTGGTCGCCGGCGTGGGCACCGGCCCGGTTGACGCGGCCTACAAGGCGATTGACTCAATCGTGTTGGCCCCGGCCACGCTGCTCGAATTCTCAGTGCACGCCGTGACCGAGGGCATCGACGCGCTGGGCGAGGTGACGGTGCGCATTCAGGGCAAGACCCCCCAGCGCAACCCCATCGACGCGCAAAAAGACCTCGACCAGCCGCGCACCTACGGCGGCCATGGGGCCGACACCGATATCATCGTCGCCAGCGTCAAGGCCTATCTGGCGGCAGTTAACAAGATGCTGGTCGCCACCGGCACCTATAGCAGCGAGGGCGAGCGCACCGTCGCCACCGAAATGAGCGCGTCCGTCCGCTCCAACTAAAACCGTGTGACCATGACCGAACCGCAGACGCTCTTTCAGAAGATTTGGACCAACCATGTCGTCGCGCAGGAGGTGGCTTCGCCCGCCGTCCTGTATGTGGACCTGCACTTGGTCCACGAGGTAACGTCGCCGCAAGCCTTCACCGACCTGCGGCGACGCGGCCTTCAAGTGCGGCGGCCCGACAAGACCGTCGCTACCGCCGATCACAGCATCCCGACCCACGACCGCTCGCTGCCGATGGCCGACGAGATGTGCGCGCGCCAGATCGCGCAGTTGGAAGAAAACTGCCGCGACTTTGGCATCACGCTCTATGGCGTGGGCAGCCCGCACCAAGGCATTGTGCACGTCATCGGGCCGGAGTTGGGCTTCACACAGCCGGGGCATACCATCGTCTGCGGCGACAGCCATACCAGCACCCACGGCGCTTTCGGCGCGCTGGCCTTCGGCATCGGCACCAGCGAAGTTGAGCACGTGCTCGCCACCCAATGCCTGCTCCAGCGCAAGCCGCAGACGTTTGAGGTACGGGTGGAGGGGCAGTTGGGGCCGGGCGTGTCGGCTAAAGACATCATCCTGGCGCTCATCGCCCGCATCGGCATCGGCGGCGGCACGGGCCACGTGATCGTGTACTCCGGCTCGGCCATCCGGGCGCTCAGCATGGAAGAGCGCATGACGATCTGCAATATGTCCATCGAGGGCGGGGCGCGGGCTGGGCTGATTGCGCCGGACGACACCACTTTCGACTACCTGCACGGCCGCGAGTTCGCCCCGCAGGGGGCCGCCTGGGACGCGGCGGTGGCGCGCTGGCGCAGCCTGCCGACCGACGCCGGCGCGGTCTACGACAAGACCATTACGCTCGACGCCGCCGAGCTGGAGCCAATGATCACTTACGGCACCAACCCCGGCATGGGCATCGCGATCACCAGCCGCGTGCCCGACCCGGCCGACGTGAGCGACCCGACTCAAAAGGCTGCGCTCGACAAGGCGCTGCGCTACATGGATATTCAGCCCGGCCGCCCGCTGCTCGGGCATCCGGTGGACGTGGTCTTCATCGGCAGTTGCACCAACTCGCGCATTTCTGACTTGCGGCTGGCGGCGGACTTGCTGCGCGGCCGCAAGGTAGCCGACAACCTGCGCGTGATGGTCGTGCCCGGCTCGCAAGACGTCAAGCGCCAGGCTGAGGCCGAAGGGCTGGCGGAAGTCTTCCGGGCCGCCGGCGCCGAGTGGCGCGAGGCCGGCTGCAGTATGTGTATTGCGATGAATGGTGATCAACTCGCGCCGGGGCAGTACGCGGTCAGCACCAGCAATCGCAACTTCGAGGGGCGGCAGGGCAAGGGCGGGCGCACGTTCTTGGCCAGCCCACTGACGGCGGCGGCCTCGGCCCTAACCGGCCGCGTGACCGACGTGCGCACGCTGTTGGAGAACTAAGGCATGGCCCAATTCACCACCCTCACTTCCACCGTCGCGCCACTGCCGATGAACGACGTGGACACCGACCAGATCATCCCGGCCCGCTTTCTCAAGGCGACCGACAAGCAAGGCATCGCCGCCAACTTGTTTGCCGACTGGCGCTACAACACCGACGGCACGCCGCGCCCGGAGTTCGTGCTCAACCAGCCGCGCTACCAGGGCGCGCACATCCTGTTGGCCGGCCACAACTTTGGCTGCGGCTCGTCGCGCGAGCACGCGCCCTGGGCCCTGACCGGCAACGGCTTCAGCGTCGTCATCTCGACCTCATTTGCCGACATCTTCACCAACAACGCGCTCAAGAACGGGCTGCTGCCGCTGGTGGTGGACGCCGAGACGCACCAACTGCTGTTTGACCTGATCGAGGAAGTGCCCAGCGCCGCGCTGACCGTGGACCTCGCCACGCAGACGCTGAAGCTGCCGACCGGCCAGACCATCGAGTTTCCGATTGATGGCTTCTCCAAGGCCTGCCTGCTGCAGGGCACCGACGAACTGGGCTACCTGTTGAACTACGACGCCCAAATCTCCGCCTACGAGGCGCGCCTGCCGGCCAACAGCTAGCGCGCGGTCGCCGCCATGCCCGCGCCTGACCTCATCCAGGTTTACGACACCACGCTGCGCGACGGCACTCAGCGCGAGGGCATCTCGCTCTCGAGCGCGGATAAGTTGCGCATCGCCCACCAACTCGACGACCTGGGCGTGGCCTTCATCGAAGGCGGCTGGCCGGGCTCCAACCCCAAAGACGTTGAGTTCTTCGAGCGCGCGCGTGACCAGGCCTGGCACACGGCGCGCATCGCTGCGTTTGGCGCCACCTGCCGCGCGCAGGGAGGCCCGGAAGATGACGCCAATATTGCGGCGATGCTGGGCGCACATACCTCGGTCTGCACGGTCGTCGGCAAGACTTGGACTCTGCACGTGACCGACGTGCTGCGCACCACGCTCGACGACAATCTCCGGATCATTGAAGCCAGCCTGGCCTATTTGCGCGCGCAGGGCCGGCGCGTGATCTACGACGCCGAGCACTTTTTTGACGGCTACCGTGCCGACCCGGCTTACGCGCTCGAAACGCTGCGGGCGGCCGTGCGCGGCGGCGCGGAGACGGTGGTGCTGTGCGACACCAACGGCGGCAGCCTGCCGTGGGA
>JBBRZY010000222.1:0-7391 GCA_038252885.1 Anaerolineales bacterium
GGCCCAAAAAAGCGGGCGGATCAAAGGGGTAGCCAGCACTGGGCTGCACCACGATTACCGTTGGGCTGCCGCGTAGGCCATCCTTGGCCGAAAAAGCGGGCGGATCAAAGGGGTAGCCAGCACAGGATCGCGCAACGATTCCCGGCGCCAAGGGTGCCGCCACCTGGGACGCCGAAGACCAGCAGGGTAATCGCCGGCCCCGTGTTCAACGGGCTGCACCACCATTGCTGGTGAGCGGCCGCGTCGGCCAGCCTTGGCCGAATAAGCGGGCGGATCAAAGGGGTAGCCAGCCCAGCCGCGCGGCAGCCAGGCAGCCCTGAGCAGCCGGCGCTACCGCCGCCGCCCGAACTGAAAGTAGCTATAGGCGATGGCCAGCAGCAAGAAGATGACCACACTGACCCAGCCCAGCGCGTTGAGCAGACCACTGACCTGCGCCAACAGCGCCAAAACGAAGGCAAACCCAAACACGATGGCAAAGGCTGGCAGCACGCTACCGCGGGCGTCGATCAAATTGCTGTCGCGGTGTGCCAGCGCCAGCACGCCATAGCCCAGCACCGCGCCGCCAAAGTAGCGCGCCGCCAGCACACCCACCGCATCGGTGCTGGCCCCAAACAGGCCGAGCACCTGGGCTGGGATGAGCAAATAGGCCAGGCCAAACACAAAGGCCAGCACGGCCGTCGTCACGAGCAAGTTGCGCATGGTCACGGGAAATCTCCTCTCGCAGTAAAATAGCGGTTCGCTACCCGATCTGATCCTAATGCTCCCTCGCCTCACTCGCCCGCTCGGCCGCATGGAAACCGCCCTGACCTACACGGACGAGTTCGCCCCGCTTAACTTGGTGGGCGTGGCCCAGGTGGCCGGCAACCTGCCGCCCGCGGCCTTGCGCCTGGCGCTAGACACGCTGACCGCGCAGCATCCCGCCCTACGCGTGAGCATTGGCGCGGCCGGCCGTCGGCGGTTTTTTCAGCCTGCCCCTGGTCAGCCCATCCCGCTGCGGGTGCTCGAGCGCCGGAGCGACGACCATTGGCTGGCGCTCACCGAGGCCGAGCTCAACACGCGGCTGCCCGTGACCACCGGCCCGCTGCTCCGCGCCGCCTATCTCCATAACCCCGCCGGCCCCAGCGAGATCATCCTCAGCGCCCATCACTCCATCCTCGACGCCGATAGCGCCCTCACGCTGTGGGAAGAGTTGTTGTCGGCCTGCGCGGGCCTAACCAGTCCGCCCGCCGCGCTGCCCACTGAGCTACCCGCGCCAACCGAAGCCCGCTACTCGGCCGAGCAGCGCGGCGCGCGGGGGGCGGCCCGGCTGTTAGGCTATTTGGCCCGCCAGATAGCCGATGAGGTGGCCTACCGTTGGCGGGCGCGCGCCACCCCGCCGCCCGCCATTCATCTCGCCTCGCGCTCCTGCATCCTGCCGTTGCGCGTCCCGGCTCCGCTCACCGCCGCCTTGGTGCGGCGCTGTCGCCTCGAGCGCGTGACGGTTAACAGCCTGCTCAGCACTGCGCTGCTGCTGGCCGTGCACCAGCACCGTTATGGCGCGGCCCCCACCGCCCTGCGCGGCGTGACCTTTGGCAACTTGCGGCCCTACCTCAAACCAGCGCCGGTGCCGGCCGAGTTGGGCTGTTTTATCACCATGATGCGCTACACCGCCGCGCTTGGCCCCCACAGTAGCTTCTGGGCCGTCGCTCGTGATGTGAATGCGCGCATCTATCAAGCCGCTCGGCGCGGCGAGAAATTCACGGCCGCTTGGCTCAGCCCGCTGCTCGTGTCGGCCCTTTCACGTCTCAAGTTCATGCGGCTGGCGGCCACCGCCCTCAGCTATTCCGGCGTGACAGACCTGCCGGAAACGTATGGCCACCTCCGCCTGCTCGGCCTGCACGGCTTCGTCTCCAACCACGGCCTCGGCCCCGAATATACCGCGGCGGTCCGCCTGTTCCGCGACGAGCTGTGGTGGGACGGGCTGTACCTCGACACCGACCTCGACCCGGCCGCGGCCCAAGCCATCGGCGCGACGATCTTGCAGCGGCTGTCAGCGGCCGTGGCCTGAGCGTCAAGTCCGGTCGAGCCGCTTGATCGCCAGGCCGGTCAACGTCAACGTCAACGCGGCGGAGCCGGCCAGCACCGCCCAGGCCTGCACCAGCTTGTCGTCTTCATACGGCAGCAGCAAATCGTCCGCCGCCTCACGATAGTTAATACAGGCCAGCTTTTCGACCGCCGGCGTGCGCGGGTCGTCGGGCGCCGCATTGCACACAATCGTGCTCTCGGCCAGCCGCGGCATGTTAATGGTCACCCCAATACCGGTCAACGCCCAGCGCGTGGTGGTCAAGTATGACAGGGCTTCTGCTGGGTTGCCGCGCAAGTCAAAGACGGTGCCGGAAAAGAAGAACTGGAAGAACATCATCATTACCAGTGCATAAATGGCCATATCGGCCGAGCGTGCCAGCGCCGAGACCAGCAGGCCCAGCCCGATGCCGGCCACCAATGTAAGGAACAAGGTGATGAACAGTTCGACCGGCCCCGGCAGCAGCAGTCCCTGGGTGGGCAAATCGATCTTCAGCGACAAGACCGCCAGATACAAGACGACCTGCAGCGCCGCAAACGCCGTGAATACCACCACCTTACTGAGTAAATAGGCCGGCACCTGCAAGTTCACCATGCGTTCGCGCAAGTAGATCGAGCGCTCTTTGATGAGCTCGTTGCTGGGCACATACATGCCAATTAGCACCGCTTCCAGGCCCATGACGAACACAAAGGTATTCGTGGCGGCCAGGGGCGTGTAGCTCTCGATGCGGGTCAGGGCCGCGGCGGCCGGGTCGCTAAGAATGGCGGCATTGCCGGTCAGGATATCAGGCGCGCCGACCACCAATTCCAGCGTGGCGGTCAGCGGGAAGAGCAATAACAGCAGCAGCAGTGTGACGACGTCGCTCGCCAGCAGGCTGATGGCGCGGCGAGTGAGCACGCTCAGTTGCCGACCTAGCGCGCCCAATTGCAGGCCAGGCCGGCGCGGTGGCGGGCCGGCCTGGATGACGGTGCGCGCCGTCTGGCGCGCCTGCACGTAGTGCTGGTAGACCTCGGGCCGGTCTTGAATGAAGGTCTGCCGCCACTGGGCGCCGCGCCCAACGATTAGTTCATAGGTATCGGCGAAGTCGTCCACCTCGAAATAGGTCAGCGCCTCCGCCGGCGGACCAAAGTACACCAGGCGCCCTTCGGCCAGAAAGGCCACCTGGTCCACCTGCACCAGGTTGGCGGTGGCGTGCGTGATCAAGATGATGGTGCGCCCCTCATCCGCCAGGGCGCGCAGGGTGGTCATCATCTTCTTCTCCAGCCCGGGGTCCAGGCCGGAGGTCGGCTCATCCAGCAGGAACAACTTGGGGTCGGCCAGCAGTTCGGCCGCGATGCTCACCCGTTTGCGCTGCCCGCCCGAAAGCTGGCCGATGCGCGTGCGCCGGATCACCTCGGTGTTCAGGCCAACCGTGTCCAGCACGGCCGCGATGCGGCGGCGGCGCTCGGCGGCGTTCACGTCCGGCGGCAGGCGCAGCTGAGCGGCATAATCCAGGGCGCGCTCGACGGTCAACATGGTATGCAGGATGTCGGCCTGGGGCACGTAGCCCAGCTGCGTCCGCAGATGATCGAGCTCTGGGTAAAAGCTGCGGCCATTCAGCAGGATCTCGCCCTTGGCTGGCTGGAGGCCGTTGAGGGCATTCATGAGCGTGCTCTTGCCGGCGCCGCTACCGCCCACAATGGCCACGAACTCGCGCGGCAGCACCGTCAGATCAATATCGTCCAGCAGGCGCAGCCGCCCATTGCGCGTGCGCACCTCTTGGTAGAGATCGACGACATCCACACGCATGCCGTGGCTGTCGTATTGGCGCAGCGTGCCAGACTGAAAGACGAACAGGTGCGGTCCAATCTGCACTAGGTCGCCGGCGTGCAGCTCCACGCGGGTGATGCGTTGGCCGTTGACGAAGGTGCCGTTGGCGCTTTTGTTGTCCTCGATCCAGTAGCGCGCGCCGTCGCGCACCAGCCGCGCGTGCCGGCGCGAAACGCTGGGCGTGCTGAGCACAAAATCGCACGAGCTATCGCGGCCAATCGAGGTCTCCGCTTTATCCACAGCGCGCGGTTCGGCGGCCGGCGCAAAACCCGCTAGCGGCGCCGGGCGCGCCCCGGGGTCATGAAAGCTAAAAAGGGCGGCGTCGCCCAATTGAATCTGAGCATCATCGCGCAGCGCGACAGCTTGGCCGGGCGTTAGGCGCTGGCCGTTCAGAAACGTGCCTGCCGGGCTGCCCAGGTCTACTAGCCGAAAACCCGCCGCCGTGCGCCGAATTTCGGCGTGCTGCGGGGCGATGGCGAGCAGGTCGGTTGGCAAGCGCAGCTCCGCCGCCGGGTCGCGCCCGAGACGTAGACGTTCCTGCGTTAGCGGCACGCGGCGCTCCGGCCCGCCCCCCCAGCGGCCGCGCAGGAAGGGCCCTTCCGCGGCTGACGCCGGGGCCAAGTCGCTCAGGCGCTGGTGCTGCTGAGTGGCGGGGGCGGCCTCCGGCGCGGGCGGGCCGCCATGAAAGGTCAGGCGCACTAACTCCGAACGGTCGGCCAGCCCCAGGCTGAGCTCATCGCCTTCGTGCAACTCGGCGCTGCCCGCCAAGCGTTGGCCATTGAGGTAAATACCGTTGCCGCTGTTCAGGTCGACGGCGCGCATGGCGCTGCCCTCGCGGCGTAGCTCAAGGTGCCGGCGCGAAATTGACTTGAATTCCGGTGGCAGGCGAATGTTGTTCTGGGGGTCGTCCCGGCCGACGCGCGTAGCTTGCGCCAGCAGCCAATGTTGCTCACGCCGGCCACCCGGCCAGTGGATGACGACATAAGGGGCCTGGAGGTCCAGCTCCGGGTCTTGCTGATTGGTTTTAGATGCAGAGACGTTCACCACTCACTCACCTGTTGTAGACTGCGCTCCGTCCCGTTCGCGCGTAGTATATACTACTCAGCCAATCCGCCCGTTGAGACCAATGATGCCCCCTACTCTAGATGAGATTGCCCGGTTAGTAAGCTTGCAGCTGGGCGCCAAGGCAGTCAGCAGCAGTGATTGGCTGGTGGAAAACCTGGGCGCCGAGTCGGCCGACCTCCTGAATTTGGTAGCCACCGTCGAAGAGCGCTATCACGTCGACCTGGATGAGGCGGCCCTGGCGCGCGTGCATACCGTCGCCGATTTGCACGCGCTGATAAGCCAACAATTTTAGGCGAGAGACTGCATGCCTGAGCCGCCGGTCGACACGCTGGTGGAGTTGCTGGCGTGGCGGGCGCGCAACACGCCCGACGGCGTGGCCTTCACCTTTGCTGGCCGCGCCTGGACCTACGCCGCCGTGTGGGCCAACGCGCAGCGGGTGGGGGCGCACTTGCGGCGGCAAGGCCTTGCCCCCGGCCAGCCGGTCGTGCTGGT
The DNA here is from genome assembly GCA_038252885.1 of Anaerolineales bacterium. GTDB lineage: Bacteria > Chloroflexota > Anaerolineae > Anaerolineales > UBA6663 > JADZEK01. The sequence goes on from JBBRZY010000222.1 coordinate 5,429, forward strand.
GTTGCCGAATGGGCCGGAGTTTTTTGCCGGTTTTTACGGCGCGCAGTGCGCGGGTGGCGTGGCGGTGCCGGTCTTTCCAGCTTCGGGACCTGAGCGCATATTGAGCATCGCCGCCCATTGCGGCGCGCGTTTCATCGTGGTGCCCACGGCTGCGCCCGCCGCGCAGTTGGCCGCCTTTCAAACGCTCGCCGCGAACGAGGGCCGCGTGGTGCTCACTCCGGCCCAGGCGCCGGCCGCCGCCGCGCCCCACTTGCCCACTGTCGGCCCGCACCAGTTGGCCTATCTCCAATACACCTCGGGCAGCACCGGCGACCCCAAAGGCGTCGAGCTCACCTCCGGGCACTTGTTGACCAACGTCCGCCAGATGATTACCGGTATGGCTATCACGGAGCGCGAGGTCTTTGTCAGCTGGCTGCCGGTTTATCACGACATGGGCTTGATCCTCAAGACCCTGGTGCCGTTGTACCTGGGGGCCGAACTACACCTACTGCCGACTGACTTGAAAAACGTCCACCCCTGGCTTGACGCCCTCCACCGGCGGCGGGCCACGTTCACTGCCGCACCCGACTACGCCTACCGGCTGTGCCTGCGCCACGTGCCCACGCCCCACGTCTACGACCTGCGCCATCTGCGCGTGGCGCTGAACGCCGCCGAGCCGGTGCGCGCCAGCACCCTGACCGCATTTGAGCGCGCCTTCGGACTGTCAAACGTCATGGTCGCCGGCTATGGATTGGCCGAGGCGACGGTTGGAGTGGCCATGTGGCCGCCGAGCACTGCCGCCAAGGTGGATGCGCGCGGCCTGGTTTCGGTGGGCCGGCCGTTTCCAGGCGCGGAGATCAAGATCGTCCAAGACGATGAAGAACTGGCGAGACCGCAGATAGGCGAGATTGTGGTCCACAGCCCCGCTAACACCACCGGCTACTACAACAATCCAGCCGCGACGGCCGCCCTTTTCTGGCGCGAGCGCTGGGTGCGAACCGGCGACCTAGGCTACCTGGACGCAGCCGGCGACCTGTTCATTGCCGGCCGCTTGAAGAACACCCTCAAACGCGGCGGGCAAACGATCTATGCGCAGGAGGTGGAGGAAGTGGTCGACCGCGAGCCGGGCGTGCGCTTTTCGGCGGCAGTGGGCGTTGACCGCGGCGGCCCAGAAGGCGAGCAGGTCTATATCTTTGCGGAGGCGCGCGACGGCGACGGGCTGCCAGTGGCCACGCTGCACGCCCTGGCCGTTGATGTGGCGGCCCGGGTCTATGATCAGTTGGGCTTTCGCCCCGGCCGGGTGTACTTGCTGCGCCCGCGCGCCCTGCCCCGAACACCTAATGGCAAGCTGCAGCACAGCCGGTTGAAAGCCGCCTACTTAACCGGCGAGTTGCGGCGCGCAGGTGCTATCGTGTATCCGGATTTCTAGCCTGGCAAAATGTTTGTGGGCCCGCGCCGAGGGCGGCGCTCACCGTCACCTCGAACAGGGCGTCTTCGCTGTAGCCAGCGTCTTTAAGGTTTTTGAGGTCTTCATCAATGAGCGCGTGAGCCCCGTCCGCGACCATAGTCACGTAACGCTCTAGCTCGGGCGGGAGTGGCAGTCTGGGGCGCTCGGCCCCTCCCCGGCGCGCTGCGAGGGCCTCCGCCGCCTGGCGCAGCGCCGCTGGCGTCGTGCCCGCGCCGGTCAATACCGCCGCTACTAGCGCCTTGACCTCAGGCGCTGGGGATAAGGGCTGCATTTCGTCACTCATTGCCGTTAGCGCTCCTATGCCTGTGCTGGCTACACCTTACATCCACGCGGTTTTTCGGCCTACACTGACCAAGGTGGTCGCCAGACTATCGTCGCTGCGTACCCGCGTCTCCGTTGAGGGGGACTTGAGTCACATTATAGTCCGGCTGTATTACCACCCGCGCAGCAGAAAAGGCACCGGGATTGTGTTTCGAGTCTTGAACAGGCGCCAAATCAACAGGCACGATTCGAACC
>JBBRZY010000223.1:0-7387 GCA_038252885.1 Anaerolineales bacterium
AGGATTTCGTATCTGACCGAAGGAAATTTTTACCAGGGGTAGGTGGGCAAGCCCACCTACCCCTGGTAAAAATTTCTGGCTGGCCCAAAGCGGCAGCGGCCCTAAGGGGCGTGTAAACCCGGCGGCCGTAGGGCTAGGCGCTGGGTCAGTCAATCACCCCGGCGGCGAGTCGCGCCCCAATGGCCCGCGCGGCCCTACTTGTACTATGCCTCACCGCCCCCTGCAATGGGACGCTGTGGCTCCCCGGTCAGGCGCTTCGGCAGAATGCCCCACAGCAGCGCCCGCTCATCGGGCGTGAAGGTGCGCAGGGCGACCACGGCCGCGGCGTAGGCGGCCAGCCCGGCAGCCAGCGCCAGCAGCGGCTGCACCGGCCACAAGAGCAGCACCAGCGCCACCATGCCAGCGGCGCTGACCCACAGCCGCCCGAGCACCGACAGCCAGGCAACCGGCCCCATGCTCCGGCGCAGGTAAATGTAAAAACACAGCCCTTCGAAGATTTCGGAGGCAATCGTCACGGCGGCGGCGGCGGCAAAACCGAAGCGCGGCAGTAGCGCCAGGTTGAGCACCACATTGAATATCAGCGCCACGGCGAAGGCGCGCGTGAGCCCGCGCTGCTGGCCGAGTGCGATCAGCACATAGTTAGTCACGCTGTTGACCCAGCCAAAGGGAATGGACCAGACCAGGATCGCAAGGGCCAGCGCACCCTGTGGCAGGTATTCAGAGCCGCCCAGCAGGCCGACGAGCGGCGTGGCCAGCGCGGCGGTGAGCACGGCCACCGGCAGGGCCAACATCACCAGCAACTTGAGCGCCAGCAGGTAGCTGCGCCGCAGCGCCGACGGGTCGTTGGCGGCCTGGCGCGACAGCACCGGGAACAGCGCAAACGTGAACAGCGACGGGATGATGTTGAAGGCATCGACGAACTTGTAGCCGGTGCTGTACCAGCCCACCTCCTGCGGCCCGCGGATCGGCTCGAGCAGGGTGACATCCACCTTGAAGAACAGGGTCGCCAGCAGGTTGTTGAGCATGAGCGGAAAGCTCTCGCGCAGCGCGTGGCGCTGGAACGCGCCATCCACGCGGGCGGGGCGGCGCGCCTGGGCGAAGAGCCGCCAGGCCAGCACGCCCAGGATGGTCAGCGTTAGCCCATTCACCGCTACGCTGACGCCCGCCAGCCCGACGAAGCCGAAGCCAGCCACCAGTGCCAGTGTGCCCAAACTCACGCGCACCAGCGTGGCCACGGTCGCCACAGCGGCGGGGAACTCGGCCTTTTCAAAGGCACGGAACAGGCCGGCCAGCCCGGTGGCGATGGAGGCCGGGGCCTGGGCCAGCACCAGCAGCGCAATGGCCCACAGCGTGTCGTTGGTCAGGCGGTCGGGGTGGAACGCGCCCAGCCCGAACGGCAGCGCGATGGACGGCAGCGTCTGCCGCAGCGCGAGGAACAGGATCAGCGCCGGGATGGCGGCCAGCCCCAGCCCGAGGCGCAGGATGGTGGTGTTGAGCAGGTAACGGCTGGCGTGGTCGCGGTCGCGGGCCACGTCGCGCATCAGCAGCGTGTCGAGGCCGTAGTTGGTGACGATCTCGAACCAGCCGAAGACCACCACGGCGAAGTAATATTTGCCGGCGTCGTCGGGGCCGAGCACGCGCAGCATGAAGGCTGCGAACACCAGGTCGATGAGGCGGTTGCCCAGGTTAAGGGCGATGGGCGCGAGCGAGTTCTTGGCGACGCGGCGCGCGGTGGAGTCGAGCGCGGCCTCGCGGTAGAAGTAGCGCCAGGTGAACACGCCCAGCAGGAATATGAGCGTGACGAAGGCGATGAACGAGGTGACGCCGCCGAGCTTGACCGAGTCGGGGCTGTACTTGAAGCGCACGGTCCAGTCGCCGGCGGGAAGCTGCACGCCGCGAAAGTTGCCGTTGACGAGCGCAATGGTCAGCGGCTGCTCGGCGGTCTCGTCCGCGTGGGCGGGCCGCAGGTAGGCCTTCCAACCGGGGAAGTACGAGTCGGCCAGCACCAGCCAGGAGGGGCCATCTACGGCGGCCGTCACCAACACCTCGTTGGGCGTATAGATGATGTCTTGCACGGGGGCGGGCCAGACGGGGTCGGCTAACGGTGTCGGGGCGGTGGCTCCTGGCTCCTCGATGATCACATAGGGGCGCGGGTCGAGCGACTGCACGGCCGCGCCGAAGTCTGGCACGGTGAGCGTTTGCGCCAGGGGCAAGGTGTAGGCCCGCGCCAGCGCCGCCTCGTTGCGGTAGATGCGCACCTCGGCGGCGTAGAGCAGCGTGTACTGGGTGTCGGTGATCAGGTCTTGCGTGAGGATGTAGCGCACGTTGAGCAGGTCGAGCAGCGGCGAGCGCAGGGCTTGCGGCTCGTTCAGCGGCGCGATGCGGTTGTAGTCCAGCTCGTATTGATTCTGGATCAGTTCCATGTAGCGCTTGTACTGCTGGGTGAAGATCGAGTCGTAGCCACGCACATCGTATAGGTCGAAGTACCAGCCGGCGTTGGCATTGAAGGGCTTGGGCGAAGGCTCGGCGGCGGGGCGCGGGGCGATGTAGGTGGTGTAACGCCACAGGCCGGGGTCTTCGGCGCGCAGGAAGCTGACCGAGGGCGGGGTGTAGGCTAGGATGGCTGGGTCGGCGGCGGGGTTAAAGCCCCACCCGGCGGCGGCCAGGTCGACGACCAGCAGGGCGATGGCGGCGTACAGCCACACCGGCTGCCCGCGCCACCGGCGCGTTGAGCGGCTGAGGCGCACGACCAAGCCGGTGGCGAGGGCGAAGACCGCGAATTGCGCGATCCAGCGGGCTTCGTAGGAGAAGAACATGCGGCCATCGGCAAAGGCGAACTCGGCTTTGGCCAGCGCAAACACCAGCCAGTTCATGAGTGCATCGAGGCCGAGGGCGTCGTAGCCCAGTCGCGCGATGGTCAGGGCCGCCAGCGTGGCCGCGCCGCCCCAGACCAGCAAGCCGGCCAGGGCCGTCGCCAGGGTCGGGTCGGCCCACAGGCACAGCGGCCGCAGCCAGCGCAGACGCGCCAGCGGGGTGGGGTGGCGCTCGGACTCGCGGCGCAGATATTCTAGCCCGAACGCGCTCAGCACTGCCACGCACAGCGTCAACGGCCACACCCAGCGGAAAGGAGAGTGCAACTGGTTGATGCCCGGCAGCCAGAAGATCGCGGCATAAAAGCCGGTGGGGAAGATGAAGCTCAACGCTAGCACGGCGAGCAGCGCGAAAAAGAACAGGGTACCCAGGGGCGGCGCGCCCCCATCTATGCGGGTCGCCCGCCGCTTGGCCAGCAGCCCCCTCAGCCCACGCGCCACCGCCACCGCGCTCAAAAGCAGGGGCAGCAGACCGACGTACGCGCCGCCTTCCACGAAGTTCTTCATGCCCCAATCAATGGTATCGATCGACTGGCCGTGCGCGTTGACGGTGGCCGCGCTCCACTGGCCGGTGAAGACGTCGAAGTAGCCGTGGTGGGTGGGGTTGCCGAAGAAGTTGGGGACCAGGAAGTGGATGACGCGCCGCCAGGGGTACGACCAATCTAAAATCTGCGCGAAGGTGGCCGAGCCGCTGCGGAAGTTGATGCGCACCAGCTCGAACAGCGGCACAAATTGGATGGCGCCAAGGGCCAGTCCGAAGACCACCAGCGCCAGCAGCGTGGCGGCTTGGGTGACTAGACGGCGCAGGCCGGCCCGCCGCTCGGCCGGGGCGGCGCGGCGCAGCCTGATGGCGCGCTCGCCCAGCCGCCAGGCCGAGTACAACCCGGCCACCAGCAGCGAGTAGTAGGTGATCTCGACATGGCCGGCCAGAATCTGCATCCCCAGCGCACCCGCGCCGAGCACCAGCCAGGGCACGGTGGCCGGCCGGCCGCCAAAGGCGGGGCGCTGGCGTACGATCAGGTCCACCGCCAGCAAAATTAGCGGCAGCCAGACAGCGGCGGCGATGATCATGGGGAAGACCACGCTGACCACCATGAACAGGCTCAGCTCGTACACAACCGCGCCGAACAGCGCGCTCCAGCGGCGCAGCGCCAGCCCACGCAGGAAGGCGTAGGCCAGCAGCCCGGCCAGGAAGAACTGCGAGACCGTGAACACGCCATAGGCGCGCGGCAGCGGCAGCACGTAGAAGATGACCGAGAAGGGGTAAAGCGCCGAGTGTTGACCGGACGCTAAGAACGGCAGACCGGCGAACTGGTAGGGGTTCCAGAGCGGCAACTCGCCGGCCCGGAGCGACTCGAGGATGAACTGCTTCCACGGGTAGTTTTCGAGCACCAGGTCGTCGAGCAGTTTGTTGTGGGGGACAATGGGGTCGGCGTAGCCGAACTGGGCCGCGGCGCTGTGCCAGGGCTCAATAGCCAGCAGGTTGTCGGCTGGCAGCAGCGTGCGGCCGCCGAGCGTGACGGGCGCAAACAGCACCAGCGGCAATAGCAGCAGGAACAGCGCAATCAGCAGGTCGGGCGCCCAACCGCGCAGCCGCCGCGGCAGTCGCCCGGCCAGGAGCCGACGCATGGCGCTCAGGTCGCCGCCTCGTCGGCAGGGGAGTTGGCCGAGCGGCGCTGGGCGGGGGTCAGGCCGCCGTGGCGCAGGCGCACTTCCCACACGCGCCAGGCCGCCTCCAGCTTGACGGGGATGGTCATTTTCGACTGGCCGATACGGCGGTCTTCAAAGTAGATGGGCTGCTCTAATACGGCGTAGCCGAGGCGCTGGGTGACGTAGGCCATCTCCACCTGGAAGATGTAGCCGTTCGAGTGGATGCGGTCGAGCCCGATGCCTTCGAGTGTGGCGCGCCGCCAGACCTTGAACCCGGCGGTGGCGTCGGCCACGCGGATGCCCAGGATGGCGCGGGCGTAGCGGTTGGCCCAGACCGACAGCGCCACGCGCCCCTTCTCCCAGCGCTCGTCGAGTTTGCCGTCGGCCACGTAGCGCGAGCCGATGACCACCGCGTTGTCGGCCAGCAGGGCGATGAAGGCGGGCAGGTAGTCGGGCGAGTGCGAGAAGTCGCAGTCCATCTGCACAATCACCTGCGCGCCGTCGGCCAGGGCGCGCCGAAAGCCGGCCACGTAGGCGGTGCCCAGGCCAGCCTTGCCCTGCCGGTGGATGACGCTGAGGCGGGCGGGGTGGGCGGCGGCCAGCGCGTCGGCCACGCGGCCTGTGCCGTCGGGCGAGGCGTCGTCCACGACCAAGACGCGCAGGTCGGGCAGCGGCAGGGCCAGCAGGGCGGCGGCCATGTCGGCCAAGTTGTCGGCTTCGTTGTAGGTTGGCAGGACGACGCAGATGTTCACGTGGCAGGAGCGGTAGATAAAAAAGCGCGGGGTTGGCCCCGGACCTGGCGGCCCGGCGCTGCCCCGCGCCCTGGATGCGACCGGCGCACCGGCCAGGCGGTCAACTCAGCCGCCTAGCTGAGCGGTTCTTTTTGCACACTCAACACGCAGGCTTCGTCGCCGCAGCCCACGCAGGCCGATTCTTGCACGCGGAACTCGTGCCCGCCCGACACCCAGCGCAGGCCCTCGGCCAGCAAACCGGCCCCGGCGTGGCACATGGGTTTGTCGCTGTGGCGGCCCCAGCAGACCGGGCAGGGCTTCATGGTGTAGGTGAACTCAGTGGCAGACTCGGTTACGGTGCTCTTCTGGTCGCTCACCTGGCTGAAAATCTTGGCCATGGCCGGGATGCCGATCTTGAGCTTGGTGCCCAGCGGCAGCACTTTGAAGGCCAGGTCGCCCGCGCCGGCCAACGCACCAAAGTGGCGCAAGCCTTGGGCAAACGAGGCGCGCCCGGCGCGCAGCGCCAAACTGCGCCCGCCGCGCGGACCATACATCTCTTCGAGCGCGCCGCTCATGGCCGAGTAGTCCGCGAAGTCGAACTCACGGGCGAGATTGTTGGGGGGCAGGTGGTCGATCAGGTGCGACAGGCTGGCCATGTTCAGCACGGCGTTGAGGCCGTTTTTGCCCATGACCTCTTCCATGGCCTGCATGTAAATGCGGGCGATGTTGTTGGGGTAGAACAGACCGCTCTTCGGTATTGGCTCCACGCCGCTTCTCCCGGCCGCGCTGGGCCTAGACCAACTTGGATAGGTCGTCTACGGCGCGGCGCATGTCGAGCAGCACCAGGCCCATTTTCGCGCCCTCGCGGGCCAGCACGGTGAGCACCGCCTCGGTGCCCAAGCTTTGCAGGATGACAAAGCCCTTTTCGCCTTTGATTTGCACTTCGCTCAGGTTGCCGCGCCCCAGCTCGGAGGCGATGCGCTCGCCTAAGGAAAGCATGGCGGCCGACATGGCCGAGACGCGGTCTTCTTCTACTTCGCGGGGCAGGGCGGTGGCAATCGGCAGGCCGTCGACGCTGACAATGGCAGAGGCCTCGATGTCGGGGCTGCTGACCTGCATGTCGCGCAGACGATCTACCATCAATTCGGTGCGAGATTTGGTCAAAGTCAATCTCCCTGCGCGCTGAGAACCATTGGGGGGCGAGACTCGGCAAATTTAGCACAGGCATATAGGGCTGTCAAGCGAGCGCGCCCGCGAATTGCGCGAAAACGGTTAGAGTCGCCGGGCGGGCGGAGAGGCGGGCGCACGCGTGGCGTATAATTAGACTCGACGGCCATCCCCACGCGGGGTGACCCGATTACTAATCGGCCACTGCAACGCTGGCAATTGGGAGACATCCGATGGAAGAACTGATCAAGCTCGTTTCGCAGAAGACCGGCCTGCCCGAAGCCCAGGCCAAAGTGGCCGTGGACACCGTGTTGGGCTTCTTGAAGCAGAAGTTGCCCGCGCCGCTGGCTGGTCAACTCGACGGCCTGCTCGAAGGCGGCGGCCCGAACTCGGCCCTGGGCGGCCTGGATTTGGGCGGCCTGGGCGACCTACTCGGCAAGAAGTAACGGGCTGCCTCGCAGCCAATCGGCGCTCGATCTGACCTAAAGGAGACTGCCCCATGCCCGACGAAAAAAAGAAGAGCCTGGTTGACAAGATGGTGGATGCAGTGACCAATCGCGACGAGTTGGCCGCCGCCGAAGAAGCCAAGAAACAGGCAGCCGCCGCCGAAGCCCGCGCGGCGCTCGCCGCCAAAGGCAAGGCCCAATCTGATGCGGCCCTAAAGGTTGCCCAGGACGCGCGGGCTAAGGCGGAGCTGCAAGCCAAGGCTTCGGCCGCCCTCAAATCTGACGCGGACGCCAGGGTGGCCGCCCAGGCCAAAGCCGCCGCTGAGGCCAAGGCTGCGGCGGAGGCGGCCAAGGCGAAGGCTGAAAACGAGGCGCGTTTGAAGGCTAAAGCCGAGACCGACGCCAAAGCCAGGGTGGCGGTGGCCGCCCAGGCCAAGGCGGTGGCCGATGCGCAAGCGGCAAACAAGGCCAAAGCTGACGCTGCCGCGCTGGCCAAAGCCGCCGCCGAGGAAGCCGAACGGAA
>JBBRZY010000224.1:0-7382 GCA_038252885.1 Anaerolineales bacterium
CTCGACGTGGTGAATTTACCCGTTGGAACTCAGATGTGGGAGTACGGCGATCCCGGTGGCGACATGTACGTCATCCGCACCGGGTCAGTCGAGCTCTTCATGCGCGACGACACTGGCGAGCGCATCGTGCTCGAGACCGCCCGCGCCGGCGATATGATCGGCGAGTTGTCGCTGCTCGACGGCGGCGCGCGCTCGGCCTCGGCCCTGGTGACCACCGAAGTGGACTTGCTGCGCCTGGACCGCGATGATCTGGAGCGCTTTCTGCATATGTGCCCCAGCGCCACGCTCGACCTGCTGGCCGCCATGAGCCGGCGGCTGCGCCAGAACGTCTCGCTGCTGCGGCACACCGCCACCCGCAACGTCAATGAAGAGATGGAAGATCACCGCTCGGTTGTGCAGAAATCGGCCGACTGGATCGCCGACTTCAGCGGCAGTATTCCGTTCCTGATGCTGCACGTCATCGTCTTTGCCGTGTGGATTGGCTTGAACCTGGGCCTGGTGCCGTTCGTCAAGGTCTTCGACGCCTACCCCTTCGGCCTGCTGACCATGGCCGTCTCGCTGGAGGCGATTGTGCTGTCGGTGTTTGTGCTGCTGAGCCAGAACCGCCAGGTGGCCAAGGACCGCATTCGGTCCGACATCGAGTATGACGTTAACCTGAAGGCCGAGATGGAGATCGCCCACCTGCACGAGAAGCTGGATGACCTGCAAGCCGAGGTGCTCGCGCGCCTGACGACCATCGAGCGCCACACGGCCGGCGCCCATATGGGCGCCAATGGGACCAAGGCGTGAACAAGGGCCACCTGGTCTTGGTGGGGGGTAACGAGTTTCGGCGCGACTGCGACCCGATGGATCGGCCGCTGCTGGAGATCGCTGGCGGCGCGGGCACGCCGCTGGTGATCTTGCCGACGGCCGCGACCAACGAAAACCCGTATGTGGCCGGTGAGAACGGCCGCCGCCACTTCAACCGACTAGGTGCGCGGGCCGAGAAGATCATGATTGTGGACAGCGAGACCGCCAACACGCGCGATCTGGCGATCCCGGTCGAGAAGTTTCAGGTGGTTTACCTGACCAGCGGCGACCCGATCTATCTGCTGGAGACGCTGCTCGGCTCGAAGACGTTGGAGGCGCTGCAGGCGGTGTACGAGCGCGGCGGCGTGGTGGCCGGCTCGAGCGCGGGCGCGATGGTGCTGGGGGCGCAGGTCTGGCGCTTTGACGGCTGGACCCCCGGCCTGGGCTTCGCGCCGCACCTGGCGGTGCTGCCGCATCACGCCACGCTGGCCGCCCGCTGGAATGGCCCGGCGATGGCCGCCGCCCTGCCGCCCGGCGTGACGCTGGTGGGGATTGACGAGGCAACGGCGCTGCTGCTGCCGGAGGCGCGCGTGCTGGGCAACGGAGTGGTGACGGCCTACACGGCCGACGGGCCGCAGACGTTCGCTGCCGGGACGGTTGCGCTGCCGCTGCTGCCGCCGGGCCTTGAGCCGCCGGCCGCGGGCTAGAGCGCGGCGGGGTGGGAGGGCGGCACGCGGGCCACTGTTCGTCAGCGTCTGCGGGCCGGCTCATCGCAGGCTGACTGTCTGAGAGAACCTATCTGACCAAGAAGAGGAAGCTGAAGGGGGCTGGGTCGGGCTGCGCCGACCCAGCCCCCTTCAGGCAAGGGGCTAAAGCCATTGCAGTGGGCCAACAATTGGTCGGTGGGTGCTGGTGGGAGGGGGCACGCGGGCCAGCGCGCTAAAGGCAAGGGGCTAAAGCCATTGCAGTGGGCCAACACTTGGTCGGTGGGTGCTGGTGGGAGGGGGCACGCGGGCCAGCGCGCTAAAGGCAAGGGGCTAAAGCCATTGCAGGGGGCCAACAATTGGTCGGTGGGTGCTGGTGGGAGGGGGGCACGCGGGCAAGCACGCTAAAGGCAAGGGGCTTGCGCCACGGCAGTTGGCCAATATTTGGTCGGTGGTGGGTGCTGGTAGGCGGGGAGGCACGCGGGCCAGCGCGCTAAAGGCAAGGGGCTTGCGCCACGGCAGTGGGCCAACATTTGGTCGGTGGCGGTTGTTGGTAGGGCCACACGCCGACGGGTCTTGTTTTGAGCGCTAGGGCGGTGCGCGGTCCGCGCGGCCTCGTTTGACGCCCACTCGCCTCCACACTACACTGCGCGCCTCACTCTCCGTTGGCACAGGGGACTCCACGATGACGATTGCATCTCGGCCGCGCCTCCAGCCGCTGGGCCTGGGCGAATTGCTCGACCGCACCATCCGGCTTTACCGCCGCAACTTCTTCACCTTCTTGGGCATCCTGGGGATGGTCTACATTCCCTTGTCGCTGCTGCAAATCGGCCTGAGCTATGTCAACGCCACGCAAGCCGCCGGGCAGAGAGTCGGGCTCGGCGGCCCGCCCCCCTTTACGCCGCAGTACTTCACCAGCCTGGGGATCAACCTCTTCAGCGGCGTGCTGACCGTGATCTTCATCTCGGGCATCGCCACGGCTGTGTTCACTGGCGCGGTGGCCGACAGCTACCTGGGCGAGCCGATCACCATCGGCGGCGCTTACCGGCGGGTGGGGCGCAAGTGGCTCACCCTGCTCGGCACGCTGCTGGTGTCGGCCTTTGTGGGGGCGGCCATCGGCATTTGGTGGCTCATCCCATGCGTCGGCTGGCTGACGGGGCTGGGTATGCTGATCTACTTTCAGGGCATCATCATCCCGCTGGTGGCGTCGGTGGTGGTGCTGGAGGGCCGCAGCGGCACCGCGGCGCTGCGCCGCGCGTGGGACCTGGCCCGCACGCGCTTCTGGTGGATGGTGGGCTTTGCCGCCATCCTGGGGCTGTTTGCGCAGTTGGTGATCACCGGCCCGATCCTGGTGCTGGGCGCGATCCTGGGCGTGGTGCTGAGCACGCTCGATGTCGCGCCGTCGGCGCAGACCCTGGCGCTGGCGCAGACGATCATAGGCGGTCTGTCGGGCATGGTGCTCGGGCTGCTCTACACGCCGATTCAGTTGACGGCCGTGTCGCTGGTGTACTTTGACCTGCGCGTGCGCTCGGAGGGGCTTGACCTGACCGTGCGCAACGCTGACCCGGCCCAGCCGCCGGCCGAACTGCTGGCGCGCGCCCCGGCCGGCGGCGCTGGCGGGCTGTTCACCTGGCGCGAGATGCTGTGGTTCCTGCTGATTACGGCCGGAATCATTGCCGCGTACTTTGTCCTGTTGGGCATCGCGGCCGCCATCATCTTTCTGGCAGCCGCGGCCTTTCGGTAACGGCCGGCTGGATTACGTGATGTCGTTGCTGCCTGTGACCACGCGCGCGCCGTGGCGTCGGTTACTGCTGGCCCTGGGCCTGGTGGCGCTGCTGCTGGGCGTGGCCGCGCCGGCCGCCGCCGAGGCTATCCCCGTGGCGGACTATTGGGAGCGCTTGACTCAGCTTCAGGCGGTGGTGAAGGACGCCGCCAGCCAGCCGCCGGCGGACCGCCCGGCCATGCTCGCCGCCGCGGCTGAGGCCTGGGCTGGCCTGACCGCCGTCAGGCTGGAAGACGGCACGGTGGTGCCGGTGGATACTGGCGCGCTGGTGGCCGCGTTACGCGCGCCGGTGCCAGACCTGCCCGCGCTGCAAACGCGCCTGACCAACCTGGCCGCCGCGCACGCCGACTGGCCGGCCGCGCGCCACACGGCCCAAGCCATTGATCGCCTGCAAGCCATCCTCAGCCGGGCCGAGTTCAACTGGAGCGTCGCGCCGCCCAACCCGTTGGCAGAGCTGTGGGAGCGCCTGGTTAACGCCGTGCTGCGGCTGCTGACGCGGCTGCTGCCCACCGGCGTCAGCGCGCCGTTGGTCGGCGACCTGCTCAGTTGGGGCCTGACGCTGCTGAGCGTGCTGGTGGTGGCCGCCATTGTGGTCTACGCGCTGCGCGGCCTGTTGGGCGGGCTGGTGCGCGAGGTGGTGCTGCCGGCCGAGGCGGCGCTGGAGGGCGGCGACCTCAACCCAGAGCAGGCGCAGCTGCAGGCGCAGCGGCTGGCAGGGCAGGGCGATTACCGCACGGCGGTGCGCTACTTGTATCTGTCGGCGCTGCTGTCGTTGGAGGCGCGCGGGCTGCTGCGCTACGAGCGCACGCTGACCAACCGCGAAGTGCTGCGGCGGCTGGGCGACCACCCGGAGTTGGCCGGCGTGCTGCGCGAGGTGGTGGAGGTGTTCGACCGGGTGTGGTACGGCTACCAGCCGCTCGACGCCGCCACCTACAGCCGGTATGCCGAGCGCGTGGCGGCGCTGCGCCAGGCGCATAGCTGATATGAAAACCATCTCGCGCGACGTGTGGCTGGCGCTGGGGCTGTTCGGTCTGCTGGCGGCGATCACGGTGGCGGCGGCGGTGGGGCAGGGCCAGCAGAGCCAGTCGATCCCGCTCGACAGCCAGTCGAGCGCGCCGGAGGGGGCCGCCGCGCTGCGTATTTGGCTGAGCAGCCTGGGCTACAACAGCCAGGCGCAAGCCAGCACCCGCTTCAACATTCAGGCGAACACCGACCTGGTGCTGATGCTCGAGCCACTGACTGCGCCGGACGACGTGGAGTGGGAGGAGTTGGATGATTGGGTCGAGGCCGGCGGCGTGCTGGTGCTGGCCGGCGACAGCTTTACGGCCCTGACCGCCTTTGAGCACTATGACGTTGACCTGCGCTTTCTCGACGCGCTGGCGACCGCGCTGACGCCGCCCTCACCGCTGCTGGTGTCGCCGCCGCTGACGACCTCGGCGGCGGTCAACACCCTGGCTTACTTTCGCCTGCAGCGCAGTGACTATGTGACGCTGCTGGAAGTGGCTGAGGGGCCGGTGCTGGTAGCGTGGGCCGAAGGACAGGGGCGCGTCGTGCTGAGCGCCACGGCCTACCCATTTATGAACCTCGGCCTCAAGGAGGCCGGCAACCCGGCGCTGGTGCTCAACCTGGTGTCGCTGGCGCCCGCGCACAGCCGGGTGTACTTCGATGAGTGGCATCACGGCCAGCGCGGCGCGGCCAGCGCGTTGACCGGGCCGGGTGCCTGGCTGCGCTCTACGCCCGCCGGCCATGCCATGCTGTATGTGGCGGCCGTGATCTTTGTGGCGCTGCTGCTGGGCGGGCGCGGTTTTGGCCGGCCGCTGCCGCTGCCACGCGACACCACCCGCCGCGCCCCGTTGGAGTTTATCTCGGCGCTGGCGCATTTGGGGCGGCGCGCCGGCCACAGCCAGGCCGTGCTGGGCCAATATCGCCAGCAGCTCAAGCGCCAGTTGGGCCGGCGCTACCGGCTCGACCCGGCCCTGGCCGATGAGGCCTACGTCGAGCGGCTGGCGCGCTACGACCCGCGCCTGGATGCACCCGCCCTGCGCCGGCTGCTGGCGCGCCTGAGCCAAACCACCGTCAGCGAGCGCGAACTGGTGCAACTGGCCGGCGAAGCCGCTGATTGGACCAAGGACTACGCGTAAGGGACGATGCTAAGCGTAAAAGGACCACGTTAATGGAACTTGGCGAACTGCAAGCCCTGTACGGCCGGATGCGGCAAGAAGCCGGCAAGGTGATCGTTGGCCTGGAAGAGCCGTTTGAAATGCTGGTGGTGGCGCTGCTGACGGGCGGCCACGTGCTGCTCGAAGGCGTGCCCGGCACAGCCAAAACCCTGATGGCCAAGACGTTGGCGCATGTGGTGCAGGCCGACTTTGCGCGGGTGCAGTTCACACCCGACCTGATGCCGTCGGACATCCTGGGCACCAGCGTGTTCGATCTGGCGGGCGGGACGTTTCACTTGCGCAAGGGGCCGGTCTTCACGCAGATGCTGCTGGCCGACGAGATCAACCGCGCGCCGGCCAAGACCCAAGCCGCGCTGCTAGAGGCGATGGAAGAGCGTCAGGTGAACCTGGAAGGTCAGCGCCACACGCTAGGCGGCCTGTTCATGGTCATCGCCACGCAGAACCCGGTGGAGTATGAGGGCACCTACCCGCTGCCGGAGGCCCAACTCGACCGCTTCATGTTTAAGGTGATCGTGCCGTACTCGAACAAGGACGTCGAGATCGAAGTGCTGCGGCGCTACCACCAGGGGTTCGACCCGCACGCTTTGTCGCAGAGCGGCCTGACGCCGGTGATGGATGTGCCCGGACTGCTGGCCGCGCGCGCGTTGATCCGGCGGGTGGTGGTGGAGGACGGCATTCTGAATTACATCGCCGGCATCACCGCCGCCAGCCGGCAGTCGCCGGATTTGGTGCTGGGGGCCAGCACGCGCGCCGCCACCCAGGTGCTGCTGGCGGCCAAGACCTATGCCGCGCTGCAAGGGCGCGGGTTTGTCACGCCGGATGACGTGAAGTTCGTCACGCTGCCGGTCTACCGCCACCGCCTGCTGCTTAAGCCGGAGGCCGAGATTGAGGGCCTGGACGCCGACGCCGTAGTGCGCCGCTTGCTGGGTCAGGTGGAAGTGCCGCGCTAGGCCGCCATGCAACTGACGCTGCGCGGAACTCTGCTGCTGCTGCTGGCGGCGCCCTGGCTGGTGCTGGGCACGTGGCTGCCCGCCTTCCAGTGGGGGGCGCTGGCCTATGGCTTGCTGTGCCTGGCGCTGCTGCTGCTCGATTGGCGGCTGGCCGAGGCCCCGCGCCGCTTTGAGGCCGCGCGCGAGCACGACACCAAGCTGAGCCTGGGGGCCGACAACGTGGTCAGCCTGAGCCTGCGCAACCACAGCCGCCGCCCGGCCACGTTCTGGCTGCGCGACGAGCCGCCGCTAGACTTCGGCGTGAGCGTGCGGCAGTTGACGGGCAGCGCCGCGCCGCAGCAGGTGTGGCACGCCCGCTACTATGTGCACCCGCGCCGGCGCGGCAATTACCAGTTCGGCGACATCCACCTGCGCTGGCTGGGGCCGCTGGGGCTGGTGCGCCGCCAGGGCCGGCTGCCGGCGGCGGGGCCGGTGAAGGTCTATCCCAATCTGCTGGATGTGCGCCGCTACGATCTGCTGCTGCGCCGCAACCGCTTGCAGGAGATCGGCTTGCGCCACACGCGACTGCGCGGCGAAGGCACCGAGTTTGAGCGGCTGCGCGAGTACCTGCCGGACGACGACTACCGCCGCATCAACTGGAAGGCCACGGCCCGGCGCGGGCGGCCGATTACGGTGGAGTATGAGACCGAGCGCAGCCAGACGGTGATGGCGGTAGTGGACACGGCGCGCATGATGCAAAGCCCGGTGGCCCAGATCGCCAAGCTGGACTATGTGGTCAACGCGGTGCTGCTGCTGACCTATGTGGCGACCGGCAAGGGCGACAAGGTGGGCCTGCTGACGTTTGCCGATGAGGTGGGCGCGTCGCTGCAGCCGCGCGCCGGGCGGGGCCAGTTCTACCGGATGCTCGAAGCGCTGTATGCCGTGAAGCCCAGCCCAGTGGAGCCGGACTATGCCCGCGCGTTGAGCTTCTTAGCGC
>JBBRZY010000225.1:0-7379 GCA_038252885.1 Anaerolineales bacterium
CCCTTCTCGAACCCGGTCGTTAAGCCTGACAGCGCCGATGGTACTTGGTGGGCAACCGCCTGGGAGAGTAGGTCGTCGCCAATACACTCGTATAACTTAGACCAATGGGCTTGCTCATTGGTCGACCCCGCCCGCTTCGCAAGAAGTGGGCGGGTTCGTTTAACCTACCCGACGCGCTCCCGCCTGGGCAGCCGGCCGGCTGCGCCGCTGCCCAACTGCCCGTGGTATCATTCGCCCGATGGACGAACCCGCTCTTATCGCCGCGGCTCAGGCCGGTGACCTCAACGCTTTCAATCAGTTGATCACCGACTATCAAAGCCCCGTTTACAACCTGGCCTACCGCATCATGGGCGACGGCGATTCGGCCTCGGACGCGGTGCAAGAAGCCTTCATCTCCGCCTACAAAAACCTACAGCGCTATCGCGGCGGGTCGTTCAAGGCCTGGCTAATGCGCATTGTCACCAACGCCTGCTACGACGAGTTGCGCCGCCGCAAGCGCCGCCCGGCCGCCTCGCTGGAGGCGCTGACGGTGGTGGAGCAGGGGCCAGACGCCGAAACCGAGGCCTCCCTGGTGTCGCACGATGAGTCGCCGGAAGCTTTCACTGAGCGCCGCGAGTTGGCCCGCCAACTGCAAACCTGTCTGGACGGGCTGCCGGAGGATATGCGCTCAGTGGTGGTCATGTCGGATGTGATGGGCATGGAGTACGCCGAGATCGCCGCCAACACCGGCGCGGCGCTGGGCACGGTCAAGTCGCGCCTGTCGCGGGCGCGGGCGCGGATGCGCGATTGTCTCCGCCAGAGCACCAACTGGGAACTTCTACCGGCTGCTTTCCGTCTAGAAGAAGAGACAACGCCATGATTTCCACCTACGACTTCGATCAACTCTCGGCCTACCTAGACGCCCAGCTCGTGCCCGCTGAAAAAGCGGCCCTCGAAGCGCGTTTGGCGGCCGAGCCCGAACTGCGCGCCACGCTGAGTGAGCTGCGCCTGACGGTCCGTGCCTTGCGCGCGTTGCCGCCCGTGGCGCTGCCCCGCAGCTTTGTGCTGACCCCGGCTCAGGTGGCCGCCCGCCCCGGTGTGGCCCGCCCGGCGGTGTCGGCGCGCCGGCCGCTGGCCCCCGTGCTGCGCCTGGCGGCGGCCTTCTCGGCCGTGGCCCTGGCCTTCGTGGTCGTCACCGATCTGCGCGGCGGGGTGCTGGTGGCTTCGCCTGTCGCCCAGGTGGTGAGCAACACTGCCCTGGTGACCACCCTCCCGGCCGAAGCGCCGGCTGATACCGGCCCGGCCCCCAGTCAAACGCCGACCACCGACGATATGATGGACATCCTCGAGTTCGCCGCCTCAGAAGCGGCCACGACCGCGCCCGTGAGCGATGGCACGGCTGGCGGCGACGCAGCTGCGACCGACGAACAGGCCACGCCATCCGGCTCGGCCCTGCTGGCCCCCGAGCCGTCGGTGACGGCCACGCCCAGCGCCGAGCGCAACGCGGCGACCCCTGAGCCAAGCGCCGACACCGGCACCAAGAACGCTGGGGCAGCGCTGACGGCCACGCCCCTGACGGTGGCCGAAGTGGCCCCGCCGGCTGCGACGCCGGACGAATACTTCCAGACGACCGACAGCGCCGGCAGCGCGCCGCCAGTGGCGCCCACCCCGGCTCCCGGCCCGAGCAGCCTGCGCGTGATCGAGCTTGGCCTGGCGCTGCTGACGGTGCTGTTGGGCCTGGCCGCCTGGCTCACCCGGCGCTAATCGCCTCCTAATCGCAAGACGGTTTTTAGCCGCGTATAATAGGGGGCATGTCTCCCGCCAATTTCTGCCTGCGCTGTGGTCACGCGCTCGAACAGCGCCTGGCCGAAGGCGCGCTGCGCCCGGTCTGCCCTCAGTGCGGCCGGGTGCATTTTTTTGATCCGAAGGTGGCTGTGGGCGTGGTGGTCGAGCAGGCCGGCCGGCTGCTGCTGGTGCGCCGCCGCAACGAGCCAGAGCAAGGCAAGTGGGCGCTCCCGGCCGGGTTTGTGGATGCGGGCGAAGACCCGGCCCGCGCCGCCGAGCGCGAAGGGCTGGAAGAAACTGGGTTGAAACTTCAGGTCACCAAACTGGTCGAAGTGTATGGGCGGCAAGGGCCCACCGAAGGGGCCGACATCCTCATCATCTACCAGGCTGAGGTGGTCGGCGGGACGCTGACGCCCGGCGACGACGCCGCCGACGCGGCCTATTTTGGCCCGGGCGATCTGCCAGAACTGGCGTTTGCCGCCACCCAGCGCGTGATTGCGCGGTGGCCGGCGGCTTTTGGATAGCGTATAATGCCCTCGGCCCGGTCTGGCTCCTGCCGGGCCGCCCGGCGTTGACGAGCGAGCCCCGGCGCGGCTGACGGCCTGGCCCGCATAAGGATTTCTGTAAGTATGCCGCCTACAGGTGTTTACCCGATGGCCAAACAGCTCGGCGAACTAAGCCGGCTGTCATCCGACATTAAGTCGCTGCTCTCCACTCAAAAAGAGATGCTGCATCAGGCCGGGTTGGGCTATCCGCCAGGCGTGATGGATGGCCTGTCGACGCTGCGCGACAGCCTGGAACGCCTGCACGGCCTGGTGGGCAGCCAGGAGGCCGAGGTGGCGCGGCTGCGCGCCCTGGCCGAGACCTCCGGCGTCATCAACTCTTCGCTCAACCTGACCCTGGTGCTGAACGAAGTGATGGACACCATCATCCGGCTGACCGGGGCCGAGCGCGGCTTTCTGATGCTCAAGGACGCCAAGGGCGAGCTGCAATTCCGGGTGGCCCGCAACGTCGAGCGCGAGTCGCTCAACAGCACGGCCTCGCAGATCAGCCGCACAGTGGTCGAGCAGGTGGCGGGCGGCGGTGAGCCGGTGGTGACCACCAACGCCCAGGCCGACCCGCGCTTCTCGGCCCAAGAGAGCGTGGTGGGCTACAACCTGCGCTCGATTGTGTGCGTGCCGCTTAAGTTCCGCGGCCAGGTGACGGGCGTGATTTACGTGGATAACCGCATCCGCACCGGCCTGTTCACCGAGAGCGAGCGCGACCTGCTGGCGGCCTTTGGCAACCAGGCGGCGATTGCGATTGAGAACGCGCGCCAGTTCCAAGAAGTGACCGAGCTGAAGAACCTGATGGAAAACGTCTTCGCCTCGATGGCGTCGGGCGTGATCACGACTGACTTTGAAGACCTGATCACCCTGGCCAACCGGGCCGCCAGCGACATTGTGGGCCGCACCAACCTCGAGATGGTGGGCCAATCGCTGATGGGGGCCGTGCCCGGGCTGGACGAGGGCTTTGCCGGGGTGGTGGCGCAGGTGAAGCTCGACCAGCAGGCGGTGGTTGGCCATGAGCTGCGCGCCATGCTGCCCGACCGCGGCCCGCTCGATTGGACCTTTAACGTCTCGCCGCTCAAGGACGGGACCGAAGGCTCGCAGGGCCTGGCGATTGTGCTGGACGACCTGACCGAGAAGAAGCGCTTGCAGGGCAAGTACGAAGTCTTCAAGCGGATGGTGCCGCCGGCGGTCATCAACCGCCTCAACCCTGAGACACTGGCCTTGGGCGGCACGCGTAAAGAAGTCAGCATCATCTTTGCCGACATCCAGGGCTTTACGGCCCTGAGCGAGACGCTCGATCCTGAAACGCTGATCAAGGTGCTGAACCGCTATGTGGGCACGGCGGCCGAGGCCATGCTGTTGAACGAGGGCACGGTCGATAAGTACGTGGGCGACGCGGTCATGGCGTTCTTTAACGCGCCCGACGACCAGCCCGACCATGCCCTGCGGGCCGTGCGCGCCGCCGTGCGGATGCGCGACGACATCTACGCCCTGCACGAAGTGATGGAGCCGCAGTTCCGCCTGTCGTTCCGCATTGCGGTGCATCTGGGCGAGGCGGTGGTGGGGCTGGTGGGCACGCAAGACCGGCTAGACTACACCATCATCGGCGACACGGTGAACACCGCCAAGCGCCTGCAGGAAAACGGGCAGCCGGGCAAGGTCTTCTTGAGCGACTCGTTCTATGAGCGCGTGAAGGACTTTGTACGCGTGAACCCGCTGCCGCCGCTGCACGTGAAGAACCGCGTGCAGCCCGTGCCGGTATTTGAACTGCTCGACCTGATTTGCTAGGCCGGGCGAGCTGCTAAAGGTGACGGTGTGATTGGAATTGGTTGGGTGTATGCTGCCGCGCTGCTGATTATGGCAGTGTACGGCTTTAATATGTGGCTGATGGCGCTGCTGTCGATCCGGCTGTGGCTTAAGCACCGCCCACCCGCCGCGCCGCCGGCCCGCGCCGAGCGCGAGTGGCCGACGGTGCTGGTGCAACTGCCGCTGTTCAACGAGCGCTATGTGGCCGAACGGCTGATTGATGCCGTGGCCGCCCTCGATTACCCGCCTGAGCGTCTGCTGATCCAGGTGCTAGACGACTCGACCGACGACACCAGCAACATTGTGCGGGCGCGCGTGGCCCACTACCGGGGGCGCGGCCTGCGCCTGACCTACCTGCACCGCACGCAGCGCACCGGCTTCAAGGCGGGCGCGCTGGCGGCCGGCTTGCAGGCCCAGCCCGAAGGCGACCTGATTACGCTGTTCGACGCCGACTTTGTGCCCGCGCCCGACTTTTTGCGGCGGGCCGTGCCGCTGTTCGACGACAACCCGCGCTTGGGGCTGATCCAAACGCGCTGGGAACACCTGAACGCCGACCACGATGTGCTGACCCAGGCGCAAGCCCTGGCGCTGGACGCCTTCTTTGGGGTGGAGCAGGTGGTGCGCAGCCACTACGGCCTGTTTATGAACTTCAACGGCAGCGGCGGCCTGTGGCGGCGCGCGGCCATCACCGCGGCCGGCGGGTGGACCGGCGACACGCTGGCCGAAGACCTCGACCTCTCGTACCGCGCGCAACTGGCCGGCTGGCGCTTCGGCTACACGCCCGATGTGCCGTCGCCGGCCGAGCTGCCGACCACCATCAACTCGTTCAAGCGCCAGCAGTTCCGCTGGGCCAAGGGCTCGATCCAGGTGCTGCGCAAAGTTGGCTGGCAAATGCTGACGGCGCGGGGCGTGTCGCCCTGGCGCAAGCTCGAGGGCTTTCTGCACCTCTCCGGTTACGTCCCGCACGCGCTGATGATCATCTCGCTGCTGCTGAGCCTGCCGATTGTGCTGCTGCAGCACGGCCAAACGCCGCTGCGCTGGGGCCTCATGGGGCTGGCCGGCTTCGGGCCGATTCTGCTGGGGATTGTGGCCCAGATGGCGCTGCGCAAAGATTGGCCGCGGCGCGTGGCTCGCTACCCGGCGCTGCTGCTGGTGGGCATTAGTTTGGCACTGACCAACACCTACGCCATCATCCAGGCGCTGATGGGCACGCCCAGCGAGTTCATGCGCACGCCCAAGGGGCCGCCGGGGCGGGGCGGCAGCGGCTACGCGGTGCCGCTGGATTGGAGCACCTGGGGCGAATCGTTCCTGGCGTTTTACGCGCTGGTGACCGGGATGCTGGCGCTGCAATTGGCGCCGGCCCTTGCGCCGATGGCCTTCATCTACGCGCTCGGCTTTGGCTACACGGCCGGGCTGGGCTTCTGGCAGGCCGACCGGGTGGAGCAGCGCAAGGCGGCGCGTCAGGCGCGTTAAGCACATCGTTGTCTGAAACAAACGCGGGGCGGCCAGTCTGTGCGACCGGCCGCCCCGTTTGCGTTTAAGCGCGTGGGTGGCAGGTTGGCCGAGCGGTCAGCCCACCGCCGCCGGCGTGGCCGGCCGCCCACGCCGGCGCAGCACGTTGAGCAGGCGCGGCAGCACAGTGGTGTACAGGCGATACAGCCGCGGCGAGGGCGCATAGTCCCACGCGCCGAGCGTGCGCACCACCTGGCCGCCGAAGCCCTCTTTGAACTTCCACACGCCCCACAGCGGGTCGCTCTCCACAAACTCATTCGGCGCGCCCCAGAAGTCGTAGGTGGTGCAGCCCTGCGCGCGCGCCCAGCGGATGGCGTGCCATTGCAGCAGGTGGTTGGGCATCAGCTCGCGGCTGGCCTCGCGGCTCATGCCGTACATGTACAGCGCCGTGGCGGCGAACCTAAAGACGATCAGCGCGCCCACCGGCTGTCCGGCCACCTCGGCGATGAAGGGCTGGGCCTGACCGGCCGCCATAAAGCGCCCCCAGGCCTCGCGGTAGTAGTCGGCCGGGCGGATGGTGAAGCCATCGCGCAGGGCGGTTTCGGCATATAGGCGGTAGAGCAGGTCGAGGTCGGCGGCGCTGCCGGCGCGCACGGCCACGCCCTTGCGCTCGGCCAGCCGCAGGTTGTAACGCGTCTTCTGCTTCATGGCCGCCAGCAGCGCGGCCTCGTCGGGGCGCAGGTCGAGCAGCACGGTGTTGCGAAACTGAATCTGGTCGGGCGAGAAGCGCCAGCCGCGCGCCAGCAGGTCGGCTTGCATGGCCAGGCCGGCGGCATCCGGTTGCTCCGCGCCGGGCGGGCCAACGCTGAGCGGCACATCTGGGTCAATCTTAATCAGGATGGCCCGCTCACGCCGCGCCAGGGCTTGCAGCGCGTCGAGCACGGCGGCGCGCTGGGCGGGCGCGGCCCAGTCGAGCAGCGGCCCCTTGGGCACATACATCACCTTGAGCACGCGGCCCACGGTGCGGGTGAGCACCTGGGCGGCGGCCGAGCCGTTGGCGATGGGCCACCTCAGCCGCTGCGCGCGCCAGCCGGTGCGGGCTTTGAACTCGCCCCAGGCCCAGCTTTGCAGCAGGTGGGCGTGGGGCAGCGCGGCGATCCCCTGGTCCCAGGCGGCGGGGTCGGTGATAACTTGGGCGGCGTCAGGCATCCGAGGCTCCGCCGCGCCGCCGCAAATAGGCCAGGTAAGCCCGGTAGAGCAGCGGGTTGTAGACCCGATCCCACGCGCCGACGGTGCGCACCAGCCGCCCGCCGAAGCCGCGCTTGAAGCGGTAGACGCCCCACAGGCCGTCATGCCTCGCCTCGAACCTGGCCTCCAGTGCGGCCTCGTCTGCGTCCGGCACGCCCCACAGGTCGTAGCTCTCGGCCCCCTGCGCCTTGGCCCAGCGCATGGCCTCCCACTGCGCGAGATACGGGGCCATGCGCTGGCGCTCGTGGTCGGACGACGCGCCGTAGAAGTACCAGGCCCGCCCGCCCAGCGCAAAGGCCATGACGCCCGCCAGCGCCTGCCCGGCGTATTCGGCCAGGAACAGCGCGCATTGGCCTAGCGGCGCAAACAGGGCATAGGCCCGGCGATAATAGGCGGCGGCGTGCACGCCGAAGCCGTCGCGCGCGCCGGTCGCGGCCATGAGCGCCAGGAACGCGTCGAGGTCGGCCGGGACGGCGGCGGCGCGCACGGTGATGTCCTTCTTGCGGGCCAGGCCGATGTTATAGCGGGTCTTGGGTTTCATGGCGGCCAGGATGGCGG
>JBBRZY010000226.1:0-7358 GCA_038252885.1 Anaerolineales bacterium
CGCTGCGACCACCTGTGCGGGAACAAGGACGAGCGCGCGAAGGCGGCCCTGTAGCGCGCAAGCTGGGATTTCAGGCCAAATTGAACGGGCGGGACGGAGCGCATTGAGCGCCCTGCCCCGCCCGTTTTTTGTGATATCCAGGCCGGAATCGGGCTACGGTGAACGATTTGGAGATATCGCAGGTTGGCGATTTGGGATAAATTTGGGATATATGAGCTGGGGACGGCCGAGGAAATGAAGGGCCGACGGTGAGATTCCTCACCCCGCCAAGACTGGTACGCTACCACAAGGCTACGAGCGGGGCTTCGGAATGACAGGTAGGAGGGGTTCTGCGGTCACACCGCTATTTAGCAACTGTTGTCGCCGGCGCATCGTCTGTGAGCGCGTAGCGGTAGCCTTTGACGATGAAGTCGGGCGAGGGGTGGAAGTCGAGGGCCGCGTCGCGGACGAAGCCCAGGCGCTCGTACATCTGCATGGCGGCCTGCATGATGTCGGTGGTGTGGAGCGTGAGGACGGCCACGTCGGACTGGCGAGCGCGCCGGAGGCATTCTTCCACCAGCGCCTGGCCGACGCCCCGCCCGCGCATGGCCGGGGCGACGGCCAGCAACCGAATCTCCGGCCACTCGCGCCGGTGCTCCACGCCCTTGGACACATAGATCAGGCTGCCCGGCGGAAACAGCAGCACCGTGCCGGCCAGCGCGCCATCAAGCTCGGCGACAATTTGCTCGGCGGGCGCGACGTCGGCCAGGGTCGCCAGGGTGGTGTCGCGGTAGGCCTCCCACATGGCGGGGATGACCGCGGCGTATTCTTGATAGGCCGCGATGGTCAAGTCGCTGAGCGCGGCCCGGTCGGCGGGGCGCGCGTCACGCAAAGACAGATTAGTCATCAACCAAGTCCCCTTCGGGCGCAGCGAGCCGCCCGCTATTTGAGAATGTAGTAGGTGCCTTTTTTCGCGCCGATGCGCAACAGCAGCCCGCGATCGACCAGGTCGTTCAGGTCGAGGCGCAGCGTTTCGGGGGTGACGTCGGGGCAGAGCTCGCGGTACTCGCGGTTGGTGATGCTGCCCTTCTCGCGCACGTAGGTGACGGCGCGCGCCTGGCGCTCGTTCATCTGCGTTTCCCAGCGGGGGATGGGGCGGCGCTCGCGCGAGTTGGACAGGATGACGGTGAAGGCGTAGAGCGCGGCCTTGAAGCGCGGCGGCGGGTGCCCACCCTGCACCATGTCTTCGATCATGTGGTCAATGCCCAGCCCGAGCTCCTCGATGTAGCCCCACTGGAACAGCCCAGCCACCAGGCGCGGGTTGCGCGAGAAGTGCTCCTCGACGATGTTGTCGACCGTCATGAAGCCGGGCAGCCCGCCGGGTGAGATCACCTCCAGCCGGTCGGCGTACATGCGCATCTCGATCCGGCGGCCCTTGAGGCGATAGTCGCGGTGGCAGACGGCGTTGACCAGCGCCTCGCGCACGGCGAAGGGCGGGTACTCGGGCAGGTCTTGGCGCTCCAGCGTCTTGACCACCGCGCCGACCGTCATCTCGCTGTTGGCGATCTGCCAGGCGGTCTCGATCACGCGCGCCAGCGGGCCGGTGACCTCCTCGCGGCGGCCATAGCCGGCCAGGCCATCTTCGCCGCGCGGCTCGGTGCCGGGGAACTTGACGAACACCAGGCCGCTCTGCGGCAGAAAATGCTGGGGGTGGCGGCCGAAGAGCAGCAGGCCGCTGGTGGTCGGGCGGCCGAACTCGTCCACCGCGCCGATCTCATGCAGCAACTCGTCGGGCGCGAGGCTGTTGGGCCGGCGCTGGCGCTGGGCGCGCTTGTCGTAATACTCGGCGATCACCTCATCGTCCAGGTCGGCGCGGGTGGCGCCCGGCACCACCTCGGCCTCGAAGTCGCTGGATGACTTGGTGGCGGCCAACTGCCGAATCTCCTCGCCACCCAGCGGCCGGTTCTGGCTGCCGGCGCGGATGAGCACGCGGCCGTCGGCCAGGGCGTGCAGCTCGGGCGAGCGCGGCACGCTGATGGCGTAGGTCTCGCCGGCCGGGCCTTCGAGCATGTCCCAGCCGGTAACGACGGAGGGGCGGCACAGGCGCTCGGCGGCGCGCAGCAGTCCCTCTAGCTCCTCGGCGTACACGCTGCCGGTCGGCCGGCCGCGCTCGTCTAGCCCGATGACGACCGTGCCGCCGTCAGAGTTGGCAAAGGCCACCAGGTGCTCGGCCAGCGGCTCGGGCGCGGCGTCGGGCAGGTAGGCCACCAGCGGGCCAGGAGGGCGGAGGGTGGTGCGAGCCATCGGCGCGGTGGCCTAGTCTTCGTCCGCCGCGGGGTGGTCGGCGCCGTTGCCGTTCGCCTCCATCACCGGCAGGGCGGCGTCAGCCTCCAGCGCGTCCAGGGCCTCCAGGCCTTCTGGCGCGGCGCCGCCCTCGGCCAAGGCCAGCGGGTGGCCGTTGGCGGGCTCTTCCTGGCTAGGGGCCAGGTCGGCCGCCGCCAGCCGCGCCACCGAAGCCACCGTGTCGGCCTCTTTCAGGTTGATGAGCCGCGTGCCCATGGTGGAGCGGCCCGCCTGGCGGATGTTGCTCACCTTGAGGCGCAGCGCCTGCCCGGCGGTGGAGATGATGGTCAGGTCGTCGTCGGGGTGCACCACGCGCGCCGCCACGATGATGCCAGTGCCGCCCTCGCCGTCAATCTTGTGCTTGTCGAGCGTCTGCACGCCGCCGGTGGCGCGGCCCTTGGCGGGGTAATCGGTCAGGGGGGTGCGCTTGCCGTAGCCATTGCGGGTGACCACCAGCAGGTCGCAGGCGTCGTCCACCACGTCCATGCTGGTGACATAGTCGTCCACCCCGCCCTTATCATCTTCGCCCTTGAGCGCAATCGCCGTCACGCCCGCCGCCTGGCGGCCCATGGCGCGCACGGCGCTCTCGTGATAGCGCAGCGCCTTGCCGCGCTCGGTGATCAGCATGACCTCTTTGGTGCCGTCGGTCAGCTTGGCCCAGCCGAGCACATCGCCCTCGTCCAGGTTGGTGGCGATCAGGCCAGACGGGCGCACCGAGGCGAACTCGTCGAGCGCCACGCGCTTGATGCGGCCGTTGCGCGTGACCATGACGCAGAAGTACTTGCCGTCGAAGCTGGGCACCGGCACGGTGGCGGTGATCTGCTCGCCGCTGGTGATGGCCAGGATGTTGGTTAGCGGGATGCCCTTATCGGCCCGGCCGGCGTCGGGGATCTGGTAGACGCGCTCAGAATAGACCTTGCCCTTGTCGGAGAAGAACAGCAGCGTGTCGAGCGAGCGGGCCGGCAGCAGGGTGAGCACCTCGTCCTCGCCGCGCAGGCTTTGGCCGGTGACCCCCTTGCCGCCGCGCCCCTGGGTGCGATATTCCTTAGCGGCCACGCGCTTGATGTAGCCGCGCGCGGTGATCGAGATCAGCACGGCCTCGTCGGGCACCAGGTCTTCGTCGCGCAGGTCTTCGGTCGAGTCGTGCACGATGCGGGTGCGGCGCTCGTCGCCGTAGCGCTCGACCAACTGGTTCATGTCGGCCTGAATGACCGACAGGATTTTCTTGGGGTGGGCCAGCAGGTCTTCAAAGTGGGCGATGGTCTTTTGCAGCTCGGCGTGCTCTTCTTCGATCTTCAGGCGCTCCAGCGCGGCCAGGCGGCGCAACTGCATGTCGAGGATGGCCTGGGCCTGCACCTCGGTCAGCTTTAGCTCGGCAATCAGGTTGGCGCGGGCGGTGTCGGCGTCGTTCGAGCTGCGGATGATGCGGATGACGGCGTCGAGGGCGGAGAGCGCGATCAGCAGGCCATCGAGGATGTGGGCGCGGGCGCGGGCCTTGGCCAGCTCGAAATCGGTGCGGCGGGTGATGACCACGCGCCGGTGCTCGATGAAGATTTGCAGGGCGCGCTTGAGGGACAGCATGCGCGGCTCGCTGCGGCCGTTTTCGTCGGCCACCAGCGCCAGCAACTGCACGCCAAAGGTGCTTTGCAGCACGGTGTACTTGAAGAGTTGGTTGAGCACCTTGCGCGGCTGCGCGCCGCGCTTGAGCTCGATGACGATTGACATGCCGCGCCGGTCGGATTCGTCGCGCAGGTCGGAGATTTGGTCGAGCCGGCCCTCGCGCACCAGGTCGGCGATGCGCTCGATCAGAGCCGATTTGTTCACCTGGTAGGGAATTTCGGTGATGACGATGCGGTTGCGGTTAGACGACATCTCTTCGATGTGGGCCACGGCCCGCATGACGATGCGGCCGCGCCCGGTGGCGTAGGCCGCCAGGATGCCCTCGCCGCCGATGATGAGGCCGCCGGTGGGAAAATCTGGCCCTTTGACGAAGCGCATCAGCTCTTCGACGGTCACGTCCTCGACCTGCTCATAGCGGTCGATCAAATAGTTGATGGCCCCGGCCAACTCGTTCAGGTTGTGGGGCGGAATGTTGGTGGACATGCCCACGGCGATGCCGCTGGTGCCGTTGAGCAGCAGGTTCGGAAAGCGGGCCGGCAGCACGTCGGGCTCTTGCAGCGAGCCGTCGAAGTTGTCGGAGAAGCTGACGGTGTCTTTGTCAATATCGAGCAGAATTTCTTCGGCGGTGCGCGCCAGCTTGGCCTCGGTGTAGCGCATGGCCGCCGGCGGGTCGCCATCCACCGAGCCAAAGTTGCCCTGGCCGTCGATGAGCATGTAGCGCAGCGAGAACTCCTGCGCCATGCGGGCCATGGCGTCGTAGACGGCGATGTCGCCGTGGGGGTGGTACTTGCCGAGCACCTCGCCGACGATGCGGGCCGACTTCTTGTGCGACGAGCTGGCCCGGATGCCCATGTCGTACATGGCATACAAGATGCGGCGATGGACGGGCTTGAGGCCGTCGCGGGCGTCGGGCAGCGCGCGGGCCACGATCACGCTCATGGCGTAGTCGAGGTAGGCGTCGCGCATTTGGCCGTCAATATCCACCGGTCGAATCTTCGGCGGTTGGGGGATGTGGGGAATCGGTCCGTCGCTCATGCGTCCCTTTCTGGCCTGGCGCCATGTGGCCGAGCGTCCAGGCGGGGCGGCCGGCTGGGTGAACGCACCCGGCCGCCGGTCCCAAAATATAGGTCGTAACTACCGGTCTAAAGGTCCGCCAGGCTGGCCGGGGCCAAACGCCTGACGGGGCGGCCCAGCCCGAGCGCTGGCAGCCCAGAAAAGGGCTGGTTAAAGCGCGTGAGCGGGCCAGCATTGACGGCTAATTATACCTGCGCCCCTCATTTAAGGCGAAAAGCCAACTTGACGTAATATCTGCGCCGAAAAATGGGCGGGAATATGGGGGACTCGGGGGACTCAAGGGGGCCTAAAGCGGCTAGGGGGCCTAAGGGAGAAACCGCGCAGCGCAGGAGAGGGAGCAGTGGCACGCCGGCTAGGCTGCTCGGGTGATCGGGCTATAATGCGCATAGTGGCGGCGACCATCCACATCCAGATCACACTACCGCCCAGGTAAATCGCTCAAGGAGCCACCATGCGCCGCCTAGCTTCTGCCACCGCTGCCGCCGTGCTGTTGTGGAGCCTGTCGTTCGCCGGCCCGCCCGCCGTGGCCGCCCCGGCCGAACCCGCCGCGCCCCAAGCCCCGACGGTCACCTACCCCCTGCCGGACGGCGTGCGCTTTCTGCACACCGTCACGCCGAGCAATACGATCGCCAACTACACGCTCGTCAGCAATCCGGCCAGTGATAACCTGACGCACGTCCTGCTCTTCGCGACCCACAACTACAACCCCGGCGCCAGCGGCGGTCAATATGATGACCACGCCCTGGGCACCGATTTCCATAACCTTGTGGCTGGCCTTAGCCCGGCCGGCGTTTTAGGCAAGTGGGGCCTCTATCACGAAGACGAGGACGGCTTCGCCGACGGCCTGGCCTATAACGTGATGGTCACCCCGGAGGGCGACCGGGCCTTCGTGCACACCAGCGCGGTGAGCAACACCGTGGGCGACGGGACGGTGATTGACCACCCGTGGCTCAACGAACGCCTGGACCGCATCCCCTTCATCCTGCACAACTACAGCCCCAACGGCGTCATTAGCGGGCTGACCTACACGCACACGGTGGGGGTCTATTACGACGAAGGGCTTCAGAGGTGGCTCATTTTCAACGAGGATGAGGCACCCATGCCAATTAACATCGGCTTCAACGTGATGGTGGCGCTGCCGGGCTCGAATGTGTTTACGCATACCGCCACGGGGGGCGATACCTTCTTGAACTTTACCGTGCTGGACCATCCCCTGTCGAACGGCAACCCGGCCGCCCAGATCATCGTGACACAGAATTGGAACCCGGCCGGTGGGAGTGGCGTGTACAACGACCACCGCGTGGGGGTGTTCTACGATACCAATTTTCAGAAGTGGGTGATCTACAATGAGGATTCAGCCCTGATGCCCATTGGGGCCAGCTTTAGCGTGCTGATTGATTACGCCCATATCTTCATGCCGATAGCGCTGCGCTAAACACGGCGCTGGGGGTGGGGCGGCCGGCGGTCGGTCACCCCTCCCCCAGCGCCGGTCTTTGGCCTCCCAACCGCACCACGTTTGACGCCCCCCTGCGCCGGTGGTACAACCGAGCACATTCACCCCAGTTGGAGAACAACCTATGAAGCGGCTTCGGAAAATCTTGACGACGGTGGTCCTTGTGCTCGTCGTGCTGGTCGTGGCAGCCGGCGGCTTCGGCGTGTACACGGTGCGGCGCGCCTTCCCGCAGACTGGCGGCAGCCTGAAGCTGGCCGGGCTGCAAGCCGCGGTGGACGTCTACCGCGACGACTACGGCATCCCGCACATTTACGCCGCCAACCCGCACGACTTGTTTATGGCGCAGGGCTTTGTGCACGCCCAAGACCGCTTCTACCAGATGGACTTTTGGCGGCACCAGACCAGCGGGCGGTTGGCTGAACTGTACGGCGACGGCATCGTCGGCACCGACAAGTTCCTGCGCACGGTCGGCTGGCGGCGCATCGCCGAGCAAGAGTACGCCGGCGCCACGCCGGAGACCAAGGCGTTGCTCGACGCCTACGCCGAGGGCGTCAACGCCTATTTGGCGGGGCGCTCGGCGGCGGACATCAGTTTGGAGTATTCGATCTTGGGCTTGACTGGGCTGAGCAACTACACGCCCGACCCGTGGAGCCCAGCCGACACGCTGGCCTGGGGCAAGGCGATGGCCTGGGATTTGGGCGGCAACCTGGATGCCGAGATCACGCGCGCCGTGCTGAACCAGGCCATTGGGCCGGAGAAGACGGCCGAGTACATGCCGCCGGTGTTCAACAGCCTGCATCCGGTGATTGTGCCCGACCCAGCCGGCGGAGCCGCCGCGCTGAACGGGCTGCACACGCAACTGGCGGCGGTGAACCAGACGCTGGGCGGC
>JBBRZY010000227.1:0-7357 GCA_038252885.1 Anaerolineales bacterium
CTTGCTGCCGGGCGCACTCACGCTGCTGACCGGCATGGTCAACTTGATCGTGCTGCTGCTGTTCGCCAGCCAACTGCCGGCCGGCTATGACCCGCTGGGCTTTGTAGTTTGGTATGTCTTTATCACCGTGCTGATCGGCATCGCCAGCGCCGTGCACCGCAGCGACCTGGCGCGGCTGGAGCGCGAATCACAGGCGCTGGCCGACGACATGCTGGCCCGGCGGCAGACCGAGGCGGCGCTGCTGGAGAGCCAGCAACTCTTTCACAATGCCTTTGAGTTCGCCAGCATCGGCGTGGCGCTGGTGGCGCTCGACGGCCGCTGGACGCAAGTGAACCCGGCGCTGTGCCAGCTCACCGGCTACACCGCGTCCGAGTTGCTGGCGACCACGACCCAGGCCATTACCCATCCCGACGACCGAGCGACCGACCGGCTCTGTAAAGAGCGGGTGCTTTCCCGCCAGATTCAATCGTATCAGCTCGAGAAGCGTTACCTCCATAAGCTGGGGCACATCGTGTGGGTCCTGGTCAGCGCTTCGGCGGTGCTGGGGCCTACCGGCCAACCGATCTACGTCGTGGTTCAGGCGCAAGACATCTCGGAACGCAAACAGGCCGTGGAAGCGCTGCAAGATAGTCAGCAGCACCTGACCAATGCCTTTGACCAGGCCGGCATCGGCATGGCCTGGGTGGCGCGGGTCGGCAACTACCTGCGGGTGAACGAGGCGCTGTGCACCCTGACCGGCTACAGCGCGGCCGAACTGGTGACCATGAGCTTTGCCGACCTAACGTACCCAGAAGACATTCCAGCGAGCCTGGCGATGCGCGACCGGGTGCTGACCGGTGAGTTGGACGCTTATCAGGTCGAGAAACGCTACCGGCACAAAGCCGGCCACGCCATCTGGGTGCTGTTGACGGTGAAGCTGCTGCGCGACGCCGATGGCCGGGCACTGTACTTCTTCTCGCAGATTCAGGACGTGAACGACCGGCACGCGGCTACCGAGGCCGTGCGCGAGAGTGGCGAGCGCTACCGGGCCATGCTGCAAGAGGCCGAGCAACTGCGCCAGTTCAATAACAGTATCGCGGAGGTGATGGCCGAAGGACTGGTGCTAGAAGACGCGGCCGGCCACATCACGCTGGTGAACCCGCGCCTGCAAGCGATGCTGGGGTACACCGCCAGCGAGCTCGTTGGCCGCAACTCGCTATCACTGATCGCGCCGGCCGAGCAGGCGGCGGTGCAGCGCCAGGCCCAGCAGCGCCCGGCCGGCCTCACCAGCCGCTATGAGACCCGCCTGCTAACGCGCGACGGGCGCGAGATTCCGGCGCTGATCTCGGGCACGCCGCTGAGCAAAGACGGCGTGTTCACCGGCACGCTGGCGACGATCATCGACATCTCGGAGCGCAAGACGGCCGAGGAGGCGCTGTTTGAGGCCAACGCCAAGCTGGTCAGCGGGCTGCGCGAGGCCGAGCAACGCAGCCGCGAAAGCGCGCTGCTGAACGAGTTGAACGATCTGCTGCAAACCTGTCTGTCGCCGGACGAGGCCTATGAACTGATGGCGCCGGTGCTGACGACGCTGTTTCCGGGCGACGCGGGGCGGCTGTTCATCATCCCCACGCCAGGGCAGCCGGCGGCCCAGGTGGCCGAATGGGGGCCGGTGAGCACGGCGGGGCCGGGCGGGTTCGCGCCAGACGACTGCTGGGCGCTGCGGCGGGGCCGGACGCACGTGGTGGACCTTAGCCCAACCGAGACGCGGCGGGCCCCGGCGCTGGTGTGCCCGCACATGGCCGAGCCGTGGCCGGCGGCGTATGTGTGCGTGCCGATGGTGGCGCAGGGCGAGACGCTGGGGGTGCTGCACCTGAGCCGCCTGGCCGGCGCGGCGACCGCTCTACTGACCAACGCGCAGTGGCTGGAAAACCGCGAGCGCCTGGCGCACACGGTGGGCGACAGCCTGGCGCTGGCGCTGGCGAACCTGCGGTTGCGCGACCGGCTGCGGCAGCAATCTATCCGCGATCCGCTGACGGGGCTGTTCAACCGCCGCTACTTGGAGGAGACGCTGGAGCGCGAGATTCACCGCGCCCGCCGCGCCGACCATCCGGTGGGCGTGATTATGCTAGACATTGACTGCTTTAAGAGCTTCAATGACACGCTGGGGCACGAGGCCGGCGACCACGTGCTGCGCGAAGTGGGTCGCCTGCTGCGCGCCAACTCGCGCGGCGAGGACATTGCCTGCCGCTACGGCGGGGAGGAGTTCACGCTGCTGCTGCCGGGCGCTGGGTCGGCGGCGACGCAAGAACGGGCCGAGCGGCTGCGAGCGGCCGTGGCAGCGCTAGAGATCACCCTTCGCGGGCAGGTGCTGCCGACGCTGACGGTTTCGGCCGGCGTGGCGAGTTGCCCGGAGCACGGAGCCAGCGGCGAGGCGGTGGTGCAGGCGGCGGACCTGGCGCTGTATGCGGCCAAGGCCGCGGGGCGCAACCGGGTGGTGGTGGCTGGCAACGGACCCAGCACGTGATTCTGGGCAGGTGGGTAGCGGAGGCGGCGAGGCGAAAGCGGGCGGCGCCGCAGAATGCGGTGACCGCGCGGGAAAACAAGACCAGCACCTTTGAAATGAACTACGCCTTGCAGGACGTTTTGGTCGTTTGCAGGAAAGGACATCACCGTGCCCAACGCAGACTCTGACAACAACGCCCCCCGCCCTATGCACATCGGCGGCGGCGGGGTGGGCGGCAACAAGACCGTGAACCAGACGGCGGGCGGCGGGGCGTGAGGCCGGCCATTGCCTAAGCAACGCCTCGATGTGCGGCTGCACGCGCTGGGCCTGAGCGACTCACGCGAGCAGGGCCGGCGGCTGATTATGGCGGGCGAGGTGACGGTGGACGGCGAGACCGTAGACCGGCCCTCCGCCGCGGTGAGCGAGACGGCCAAGATTGAGGTTAAGCGCCGGCCGCGCTTTGTGAGCCGCGGCGGCGACAAGCTCGACGCGGCGCTGACGGCCTTTGGGCTGGAGGTGGGCGGCTGGGTGTGCGCGGATTTAGGGGCCTCGACCGGCGGCTTTACGGATGTGCTGTTACAGCGCGGCGCGGCGCGGGTGTACGCGCTGGATGTGGGGCACGGCATCCTCGACTACCGGCTGCGGATTGACCCGCGCGTGGTGGTGATGGAGAAGACCAACGCCCGCTACCAGGCCAGCCTGGCCGAGCCGGTGCGGTTGGTGACGGTGGACGCCTCGTTCATCTCGCTGAAGCTGCTGCTGCCGGTGGCGCGCGGCTGGCTGGCGGAGGGTAAAGGCGAACTGGTGGCGCTGATTAAGCCGCAGTTCGAGGCGGGGCGCAAGCTGGTGGGCAAGGGCGGCATTGTGAAAGACCCGGCGGTGCATCGCCAGGTGCTGGAGGATGTGCTGGACTGGGCCACCGCCAACGCGCTGCCAGCGGCCGGGCTGATCCGCTCGCCGATCAAGGGCGCAGAGGGCAACGTGGAGTTCCTGGTCTGGCTGCGGCCGGGGCAGGCGGTGGCGTGGGACACACCGGGGGGCATTGACCACGTGTTGGCCGACGAGGCGGAGGGCTAGGCGGCAGGCGGGAAAACCTGTGGCCACGAATTTTACGAACGGGGGGTGAGGGATGGCCGCGGCTTGGGGGCGGGCGGGGCGGCAGTCAGACGCTGAACTCACTTGGTGGACAAAGAAAATGGAACGGGCAGCAAACAACCGCTTCGAGGTGCAAGTTGAAGAAGGCGCGTGACGGGCGGTAAGGTGAATGGTGACGGTGTGAGTGATCGCGCTGGGGCGCGGACGGGGCGCTGGGGCGCGGCCCAGTGGCTGGCGCTGGTGGTGCTGCTGCTGGGCGCGGGCCTGCGGGTGCACGCGCTGGGCCAGGACGCTCTGTGGTACGACGAAGCCGGGCAGATTACGGCCGCCATGCAGCCCACGCTGATTGACATGCTCCGGGCCGTCCACCGGCATGCCATGGCGATGCCGCTCGACTACCTGGTGACGCGCGTAGCGGCCACATTGACGCCCGACCTGGTGAATGCCGAACTGCTGCTGCGCGTGCCGGCCCTGCTGTGGGGCACGCTGGCGCTGGCGACGGGGTGGGCGCTGGCGCGGCGCATTGTCGGCCGGCGCGCGGCGCTGCTGGCGCTGGTGCTCTTGAGCCTGTGGGCGCAGCACGTCTACTACTCGCAAGAACTGCGCTTCTACGCCGCGCTGACGTTCTTCTCACTCCTGGCCGCCACCGCCCTGCTGTCGGCCTTGCGCCAGCCCACGGCGCGGCGGCGGTGGCTGCTGGCGGGCACGGCGCTGGTGGTGGGCAGCTACTTCCATGCCTATGTGCTGCTGGCGCTGGTGGTCGCGGGCGCAGCGCTGCTGGTTGCGCCGCCGGCGGGGGCGGCCCGGCGGCCAACGTGGCTGGGGCTGGGGGCGACGGCGTTGGCGGCTGGGCTGCTGTTCGCCCCAGGCTTCTGGTACTTCAGCCACGGCCAGCAATTCGGCTACGATCTGTGGCAATACGGCGGCTCGCTAGATCGCGTGGTCGGGCAGGGCCTGGGCTGGCTGGCGATTGGATTTTCAGACAGCACCCCAATCTTCGGCTTGTGGGAGGGGCTGCTGATTGCCGGCCTAGTGTTGGGCCTGAGCGCCTGTCTGCTGGCCCCCCGCCGCCAGCGGCGGCTGCTGGCGCTGGCCGGCGCGGCTGTGGCGCAGATTGCGCTGATCTTGGCGGCGGACGCGGTGAAGAGCTATTGGTTTTTGGGGCGGCAACTGCTGGCGGTCGCGCCGCTGGGGTTCATGGTGGCGGGGCACGGCTTCACCGCCGCCGCCGATGGCCTGGCGCGGGTGCTCGGGCGGCCAGCGCTGCGGGCCATGCTGCCGGCGGCGGTGGCGCTGGCGCTCGTGATCGGCGCGCTCCCTAACCTGAATTGGTATTACACCTTCCCGCGCACGACGTCCGACGAGATCGCGACGATCCTGACCGAACGCCATCAGCCGGGCGAGCCGGTGTACATCCTGTCGCCGTTTGAGAGCGACGTGTATCGCTTCTATCTGCGGCGGCTGCCGGACGGCGCGGCGGTGCTGCCCGACTTGCACCAACTGGCGTGGGCCGACCTGCCGGCGCTGCCCGCCACCGCCGGCCCGACCTATGTGGTCGTCTCGGCGCGCGAGACGGACGAGCACCTGGCGCTGGTGGCGGCGCTGGGGTATAAGCTGCTCTTCGGGTGGGGCGGCAATTGGATCGGGGTGCAGAGTTTGTACGTGAGCGGGCCGTAGAGGGCTTGGGGACTCAGGGACTCGGGGGGACTCGGGGGGACTCGGGGGCGGTAGCAGTCGAGAGGCGGTGTAAAGCAGTCGTCAGCCAAAACCGCTGGGGCGGCTGAACGCCCCACCCTGCTGGCCTCAAAGCCCCATTTGTGTAATTCGTGGCTGCTGGTTTTTCTCCTCCAGAACCGGCGGCGATCGGTTATACTTCATTCCCTGGCAGATGAACGCCCCTTAGATGGGCCTGAAGTCTCCCGCCCAACTCTGAATGAAAACCGATCACATCCGCAACTTCTGCATCATCGCGCACATTGACCACGGCAAATCAACGCTGGCGGATCGTTTGCTGCACCTGACCGGCACCGTCTCGGACCGCGAGAAGACCGAGCAGATTCTGGACTCGATGGACCTGGAGCGCGAGAAGGGCGTCACCATCAAGGCCTCGGCTGTGCGCATGAGCTACACGGCGCAAGACGGCCAGACGTATGAGATGAACCTGATCGACACGCCCGGCCACGTGGACTTCCAGTACGAAGTCAGCCGGGCGCTGGCGGCGTGCGAGGGCGCAGTGCTGGTGGTGGATGCCACGCAAGGCATCGAGGCCCAGACGCTGGCCAACCTGTATCTGGCGCTGAACGCCGGGCTGGAAATCTTGCCGGTCATCAACAAGATCGACCTGCCCTCGGCGCGGCCGGATGAAGTGGCGATTGAGATCGCCCAACTGCTGGGCGGCGCGCCGGAAGACGTGCTGCCGATCTCGGCCAAAGAAGGCACGAACATTGACCAACTGCTGGAAAGCATTGTCCGGCACGTGCCGCCGCCCACGGGCATAGACGAGGGGCCGCTGCGGGCGCTGATCTTCGACTCGCACTACGACCCTTATAAGGGCGTCATCGCCTATTTGCGCATCGTCTCCGGCCGCGTGCGCATGAACGACCGGTTCAAGTTGATGGCGACGGATGTGAAGGCCGAGCCGCTGGAGATCGGCGTGTTCAAGCCGGGCATGATCGCGACCGGCGAACTGAACGCGGGCGAGGTGGGCTACCTGGCGACGGGCCTGAAGACCGTGCTCGAATGCCGCGTGGGCGACACGCTGACGCTGGTTGACAACCCGGCGCTCGAGCCGCTGCCGGGCTACATCAAGGTCAAGCCGATGGTGTTTGCCGGGCTGTACCCGGTGGACGGCGAAGACTACGCGGCGCTGAAAGAGGCGCTCGACAAGCTGCAATTGAACGACGCCGCGCTGGTGTATGAGCCGGAGACTTCCACCGCGCTCAACTTCGGCTTTCGCTGCGGCTTCCTGGGCCTGTTCCACATGGACATCGTGCAGGAACGGCTGGAGCGCGAGTACGACCTGGACCTGATCGCCACTGCGCCGTCGGTGGAGTATGAGGTGGCGCTGACCAACGGCGAGACCATCCGGATTGACTCGCCGGCCGAGCTGCCGGACGAGAGCTTCATCGCCGGCGTGAGCGAGCCGTGGATGCGGATTCAGGTCTTCACGCCCGACACCTATTACGGCACGATCATGGATTTGGTGACGCGGCGGCGCGGCATCTACGTCGAGCAGGAGTACCCGGCCCCCAGCCGCGTGCTGCTGACCTACGACATCCCGCTGGCCGAGCTGATCATTGACTTCTACGACCAGCTCAAGAGCCGCACGCGTGGGTACGCTTCGCTCGACTACCAGTTTCATAGCTACCGGCCGGAAGATTTGATCAAGCTGCAAATTTTGATCAACGAAGAGCCGGTGGACGCGCTGGCGATGATCGTGCACCGCGAGGAAGCGTATGGCAAGGGGCAGGCGCTGGTGTCGAAGCTCAAAGAGCTGATCCCCAGCCAACAGTTCGTCATCCCGATCCAGGCGGCGGGCGGCGGGCGCATCATCTCACGCGCCAACGTGCGGGCCTTGAAGAAGAACGTGCTGGCCAAGTGCTACGGCGGCGACATCAGCCGCAAGAAGAAATTGCTAGAGAAGCAGAAGAAGGGCAAGCGCCGCATGAAGATGGTCGGCACGGTGGAGATTCCGCAGGCCGCGTTCATGGCGGTGCTGCGCCTGGGCGACGACTAGCACGCACGGTCACACAACACCAAAGCGCCGGTCGTTCAGAACCC
>JBBRZY010000228.1:0-7355 GCA_038252885.1 Anaerolineales bacterium
CCAGCAAGCGCAAGTAAGCGGCGACATAGCCGCAGCGCACACAATAAAGCGGGCCACACGCGTGTGGCCCGCTTTATTGTGTGCGCTGCGGCTATGTCGCCGCTTACTTGCGCTTGCTGGCGAGCGTGCGGCTCAACAGGTCTTCTTGCACGTCACGCTGGCGCTGCTTGTCGCGGCCGGCCTTGTTGGCGGCCTGGCTGCTGGGGCCTTGGCCGGTCTGGGCGCGCTGCAGGGCGATCTGCATCGCCGTCAGCGGCACTTCTTCGTTCTCGTCCGGCTCGATCACGAACACATCGAGCGCCTTGATGCTCAGCTTGATCTGCTTCTTGCGGGCGTCTACCGCCAGGACCTTCACCTCAACCTCTTGGTTGAGCTTGACGATCTCGGTCACTTCTTCGACCCGGTAGGTCGCCAGTTCGCTGATGTGGATCAGCCCGGGGCGCTCGACCCCCAGCTCCACGAACGCGCCGAAGCGCTCGATCTTGACCACCTTGCCGGTCATGACTGACCCGGGCTTGATGTCTTCCCAGTCCATGGCGCTTGGCTCGACCATGGTCAGGTCAATCCGGCCTTGCTGGAGGTCGACGCGGCGGACCCAGACGGTGACGGTGTCACCTTCTTTGACCACATCTTCGACCTTGTTGACGGGCTTCTTGCTCAGCGAGGAAATGTGAACCAGGCCATCGCGCCCGACGCCCACGTCAACAAAGGCGCCAAACAGTTCGACCTTCTTGACCGTACCGGTCAACTTCATCTTGCGTTGTAAATCCTCCAACCGTTGAGGTGGCTGGAGTGTGGGTGCTTCGGTCACGTGCGACAACCTCCGGGACAATGTGGTGCAGGGTAAAGGGGAATAGGAATTATTATACCCAACCCGCCGATTCTGTCAAAACTGCCGGGAAAAATTAGTGGCAGATGTCAGCGGTCGGCGGTCGGGGCAGGTCCTCCATGCTCCGCGTCCGTCCTTCGAGCTTCAATAAGATCAAGCAACAGGGCGCAGCGCGGTTAGGGGTCACCGGCGGGCAGTGGCGACTGGGGAATCCGACTGACTGTCTACATCTTCGGGCCAACCCACGGCAGGCTGATTGTCTGAGAGCTGCTATCTGACCGATGAAAGGAAACTGACGGGAGCGGTTGCCATGGCAGCAGGCTACCCTTGGTCGATGACTGCGATATGGACGGCCGCATTCCGCCGCCCAGCCATCGGCTGGACGGTGTGGGCCGCTCACCAATAGGCCGGTCGCCAGAAGGTCACCTGCCAGTCGGCCGCCTAAACGAGGGTTACGCCTCGCTTATGGCCGCAGCCGTTTTGGTTATGGTCAGATATGCAGTCTCAAGGCCCCACCATGCGATAAGAACTTGCCGTGACGTTGGCGGCAGGCCCGGCCACCGCCCGTTTCGTCGCTTCAGTCAGCTTTTCACTTTTCTGTTATTCTCAAAACACGATATAATAAAATGCATCTGGGAAATTTATCACACATGGACCAGCGTATGGCCCTGGAGGCAGGTTGCGGTCACTGATAACGGGCGTGGGCGGCTTTGCGGGCAGCCATCTAGCCGACCTTTTGCTGTCGCAGCGTGACAACCCAGACGAACGGGCCTCCGAAGTGTGGGGCTGCGACCGCAACGGTCAGCGGCAGCCCTATCACGCGGCGGACATGCGCCTCGCCGCCGTCGATTTGCGCGATCCGGCCGCCACCCGCGACCTGTTGGCGACCGTCCGGCCCGACCGGGTTTATCACCTGGCCGGCCAAGCGCACGTGGGCGATAGCTGGAAAGACCCGTGGGAAACGCTTGAAGTCAACCTGCGGGCGCAAGTGAACCTGCTGGAAGGCCTGGTGGGCCTGGGCCAAGCGCCGCGCG
The DNA here is from genome assembly GCA_038252885.1 of Anaerolineales bacterium. Classification (GTDB taxonomy): domain Bacteria; phylum Chloroflexota; class Anaerolineae; order Anaerolineales; family UBA6663; genus JADZEK01. Next base: position 1,864 of record JBBRZY010000228.1, read on the forward strand.
TGCTGGTCGTCGGCTCGGCCGATGAGTATGGGGTGGTGCGGCCAGACGAGCTGCCGCTGAACGAAGACAGCCCGCTGCGCCCCGATAGCCCCTACAGCGTCAGCAAGGTGGGCCAAGACATGCTGGGGCTGCAATACTTCCTCAGCCACCGCCTGCCCGTGGTGCGGGTGCGGCCCTTCAACCACATTGGTCCCCGGCAAAACCGGCGCTTTGCCGCCGCCGACTTTGCCGCGCAGATTGCGGCCATCGAAGCCGGGCAGCAGCCGCCCATCATCAAGGCCGGCAACCTGGCCGCCCGGCGCGACTTCACTGACGTGCGCGATATGGTGCGGGCTTACAGCCTGGCTTTGGAGCAGGGTGAGGTGGGCGCAGTCTACAACCTGGGCCGCGGGCAATCGTGGGCCATTGCCCACCTGCTCGATACTCTGCTGGGCCTCTCAACCGCCCAGATCGCGGTGGAATTTGACCAGGCGCGCCTGCGGCCCAGTGACTTGCCCGACCTGGTGTGCGACGCCAGCCGCTTCAAGGCCCGCACTGGCTGGGAGCCGCGCGTGCCGCTCGAGCAAACGCTGCTCGACCTGCTGAACTACGAACGGGCTCGCGTGGCCGAAGGTGCGACGGCCCGGCTGCACTAGCCGACTAAGGGACACGGAATGCCAACTGCGCTGATTACGGGAATTACGGGTCAGGATGGTTCTTACCTGGCCGAACTGCTGCTTGAGAAGGGCTACCATGTCGTGGGCATGGTGCGCCGCTCTAGCACGGTCAATTTCGACCGGATCAAGCACATCCAGAACGACATCACGCTGGCGCAGGGCGACTTGCTCGATCAGATGTCGATCGTGGACATCCTCAAAGAGTATCAGCCGGCCGAAGTCTACAACCTGGCGGCCCAGTCGTTCGTGCCGACCTCGTTTAAGCAGCCAGTGCTCACGGGCGAGTTCACCGCTCTGGGCGTCACCCGCATGCTCGAAGCCATCCGCCTGGTAGACCCCAAGATTCGGTTCTACCAAGCCAGCAGCAGCGAGATGTTCGGCAAGGTGCAGGAAGTGCCGCAGCGCGAGTCCACGGCGCTCTACCCGCGCAGCCCGTACGGCGTGGCCAAAGTCTACGGCCACTGGATCACCATCAACTACCGCGAGAGCTACCACCTGCACGCCTCCAGCGGCATTTTGTTCAACCATGAGAGCCCCCGGCGCGGGCTGGAGTTTGTCACCCACAAGGTGACGCACGGCGCGGCGCTGATCAAGCTCGGCCGCGCGCAAGAACTGCGGCTGGGCAATCTCGAGTCGCGCCGCGACTGGGGCTACGCCGGCGACTACGTCAAAGCCATGTGGCTGATGCTCCAGCAGGATAACCCCGATGACTACGTGGTCTCGACCGGCGAAACCCACGCTGTGCGCGAGTTGTGCGAGGTGGCCTTTGGGCATGTGGGCCTCGACTACCGCGCCCACGTGGTGCAAGACGAGAAGTTTTTTCGCCCAGCCGAAGTTGACCTGTTGGTGGGCGATGCCAGCAAGGCCGGGCGCGTGCTGGGCTGGGAGCCGCAAGTCGGCTTCCGTGAGTTGGTGCACATGATGGTGGATGCTGATCTCGACTCGCTCAAAAAAGGGCGAGAGGTCTAGACCACTCCTGATTGGGAGGCGCACTCTATGTTGGAAGAAGCGGTAATCCGTTTTGGCACCGATGGCTGGCGCGGCGTCATTGCCGAAGACTACACCTTCGCTAACGTGCGGCGCTGCGCCCAGGGCTTCGCCACTTACCTGCTCAGCCAGGGCTGGGCCGGCGAGTCGGTCGTCGTGGGCTATGACAAGCGCTTCGTCTCCGAGAACTTCGCCGCTGCGGTGGCCGAGGTGCTGGCCGCCAACGGCCTCAAAGTCTGGCTGACCGACGGCCCGACGCCCACGCCCGTCATCGCTTACGCCGTGGTCGAGCGCAAGGCCAAGGGTGCGATCAACATCACGGCCTCGCACAACCCGCCGGCCGACAACGGCTTCAAGGTGCGCGACCCCAACGGCGGCGCCATTGACCCGGACGGCCTCAAGCAAATCGAGGCCGCCATCCCGGGCAGCGAGGGCGTCAAGCGCCTGCCGTATGCCGATGGCGCCGCGCAAGGGCTGATCGCTAAGTTCGACGCGGCCCCGGCTTACATTGAGAACCTCAAGAAGTTGGTGGACCTGGAAGGCATCAAGGCCGCCGGGCTGGAGGTGCTGGTGGACGCCATGTGGGGCAACGGTGGCGGCTGGTTCCCCCGGCTGCTGGCCGGCGGTAAGACCACCGTGCACGAGATTCACGCCGACCGCAACCCGATCTTCCCCGAGATGCGCCGGCCCGAGCCGATCCCGCCGAACGTGGATGTGGGCCTGGCGACGACCGTCAAGCTTGGCGCGGATGTGCTGCTCATCACCGACGGCGACGCCGACCGCATGGGCATCGGCGACGAGCAGGGCCGCTTCCTCAACCAATTGCAGGTCATGGCGCTGCTGGCGCTCTACCTGCTGGAGGTGCGCGGGCAGCGCGGGCCGATCGTCAAGACCCTCAGCACCACCGCCATGCTCAACAAGCTGGGCGAGCTGTACGGCGTGCCGGTGTACGAGACCGGCGTGGGCTTTAAGTACGTGGCCCCCAAGATGATGGAGACCGACGCCATCATTGGCGGCGAAGAGAGCGGCGGCTACGCCTTCAAGGGCAACGTGCCCGAGCGCGACGGCATCCTGGGCAATCTGCTGTTTCTCGATTTCATGGTGAAGACCGGCAAGAAGCCATCGCAGCTACTGGAGATGCTCTTCGCCAAGGTTGGCGCGCACTACTACGACCGGGTGGATGTGCAGTTCCCCACCGACCAGCGCGACAGCGTGCGCCAGAAGGTGCAGGCGGCGAAGACCGGCATGCTGTTGGGCGGGTTGAAGGTGGCGAACATTGACACCACCGACGGCTTCAAGTTCAACTTCGAGGGCGGTGGGTGGATGCTCATCCGCTTCTCCGGCACTGAGCCGATCATCCGCGTGTATTGCGAGGTGCTCGACGCCGCGCAGGTACAGCCGGTGCTGCGTGCCGGGCTGGACCTGGCCGGCCTGAAGGCGCCCTAGCGGTCGGCGATGGCGGCTGAACCGCTGCCCCGCCTGGTGGACACGCACTGCCACCTGGACTTTGAGGAGTTCGACGCCGACCGCGAGGCGGTGCTGGAGGCGGCGCTGGCGCAAGGTGTAATGCGGGTGCTGATCCCCGCCGTAGATTTAGAGACCAGCCGCCGCGCGGTGGCACTGGCCGAGCGCTACCCGAACGTGAGAGCCGCTGTGGGTGTGCACCCGAATTACACGCACGGTTTTTCGGCCGAGACTTTGGCCGCGCTGCGCGACCTGGCGCAGCACCCGCTGGTGGACGCGGTGGGTGAGATTGGGATAGATTTACACTGGAAGACCGTCCCCCAATCTGAACAGACCCAGGCCTTTCGCGCCCAGCTTGAGTTGGCGCAGGCGCTCGACCGGCCGGTGATCATTCACGACCGCGAGGCTCACGCGCCGGTGCTGGCCGAGTTGAGCGCGGCGGCCCCTGCGGCCGGGGTGGTGTTGCACTCGTTCTCGGGTGACCAGGCCATGGCTGACACGGCTTTGGCGGCCGGCTACTACCTGGGGGTCGACGGGCCGCTGACTTACAAAAAGAATGACGCGCTGCGGGCGATCTTTATGGCCGCGCCCGCCGACCGGATATTGATTGAAACCGATGCCCCGTACCTGACGCCGCAAGCGCGGCGCGGCACGCGGAACGAGCCGGCCTTCGTCCGCTACGTGGCTGAAAAGCTGGCTGAAATTCGGGGCCGGCCGCTGGCTGAGATGGCTGCGAGCACGACCGCCAATGCGGCGCGGCTGTTTCGGTGGGAGTGGTAGAGTGATTTCGACCCAAACGACAACTACGGCTGACATCTTTGTGCCCATCATGTCCGACCTGGCGGCAGTGGAGTCCAAGCTGCGCGAGGCCGCGCTGGAAAACCAGCACCCGGCGCTGACCAGCGCCCTCGACCACCTGCTGGCCTCGGGCGGCAAGCGCGTGCGCCCCGCCACGGCCCTGCTGACCGCGCGCCTGTTCGACGCCGAGCCGGCCCGCGCCGTGGCCCTGGCGGCGGCGATTGAAATGCTGCACACGGCCACCCTGGTGCACGATGACCTGATTGACGGCTCGCTGCTGCGGCGCGGGCTGCCCACGCTCAATGCCCAATGGACCCCCGGCGCCACCGTGCTCACCGGCGACTTCCTGTTCGCCCGCGCCGCCGAGTTGGCGTCAGAGACCAACTCCGTCCGCGTCATGGGTGTGTTCTCGCGCACCCTCATGGTCATCGTCAATGGTGAAATCAACCAGATGTTCATCGGGCGCGGGCAGGCCTCGACCGACGCCTATCTCGAGCGCATCTACGCCAAGACCGCCTCGCTCTTTGCCGTGGCGGCCGAAGCCGCCGCCATCTTGGGCGACGCCGACGAGCGCACCGTGGCCGCCATGCGCGTGTTTGGGCGCGAGATCGGCATGGCCTTCCAGATTGTGGACGACATCCTCGACTTCACCGGCGACCAGGCCCGCTTGGGCAAGCCGGTGGGCAGCGACCTGCGCCAGGGCTTGTTCACCTTGCCGGTGCTGCGCTACATGGCCCACCACCCCGACGATGCCAACGTGGCCGATCTGCTCAACGGTCACGCCGGCGAGGCCGAGCGCGTGGCGCGCGTCGTGGCGGCGGTGCGCAACTCGAATGCCATCGCTGAAGCATTGGATGAGGCCAAGGCCTATGTAGCGCGGGCGCAGGCGGCGTTGGACGGAGCGGCCACCTTGGCCGGGCCGGGCAATGAATACCGCCAGGCGCTGGCCGATCTGGCCGACTACATCGTCAGCCGCAACACCTAAGCCCACTCGGCGGCCGGCGCGGGCGTCACGCCAGTGCAGCTCCCCGATCTGTCTATCATTATCGTTTCGTGGAACGTGCGCGACCTGCTGCGCGCGTGCCTGATCACCTTGCCCCTGGCCGATCCGGCCGTGGAGGTCATCGTGGTCGACTCGGCCTCGGCCGACGGCACGCCCGCCATGGTCACGGCCGACTTCCCCACCGTCCGCCTGATCGCCAGCGCCGAAAACCTCGGCTACACGCGCGGCAACAACACCGGCCTGGCCCAGGCGCGCGGGCGTTACTTCTTGATCCTAAACCCAGACACACAAATCATGGGCGACGCGCTGGCCGTGATGCAGTGCTACCTGGATGAGCATGCCGCCGTCGGCCTGGTCGGTCCGCAGTTGCTGTGGCCGGAGGGCGGGGCGCAGAGCACGCGGCGGCGCTTTCCGACCCTGGCCCTGACATTTCTGGAGAGCACCTGGCTCCAGCGGCTGGCGCCCCCCGGCTGGCTGCGCCGCTACTATGCCGACGACCTGCCCTCCGACGCCCCGGCCGAGGTTGATTGGCTGGTGGGCGCGGCGCTGTTCGTCCGCCGGGCGGCCTGGGAGCAAGTGGGCGG
>JBBRZY010000229.1:0-7347 GCA_038252885.1 Anaerolineales bacterium
CCCCAAGAAGGCTGCCAAAAAAGCCACTAAGAAGGCTGCGAAGAAGAAGTAAGGCGTCGCCCGCTTAAGCGCAAAGGCCGCCCGGCTGAGAGATCAGCGGGGCGGCCTTTTTTGTTGCATGGCCGTCCGGCCCGTCCTAGAAGTTAGCTACGTGGGGTGCAAATAGGAACAACAACAGCACCAGCCCAGTCAGCGCGCCATAGGCCACCAAGTTGGCTAGAAAAATGGCGGCTAGCCCGCGACCAGCGCGACGCGGGGCCAGCAGCACGATCAGCCCCCACTCCACCGGCAGGGTCACCAGGATCGTTGTTGCTAACCACATTTCCAGGTTTGGAAAGCCAAACGGCCACAACACATGGAGCGCGACACCCGTGCTGGCTAGATTTAGGCCGGCCGCACTCGTCAGGGCGCGGAGGCCAAATGGCCACACCGGTGGGCGCGGCGCCCAGCCGAACCGTGTGAGCAACGCGGCCTTGAGTATGCCCATCAAGCCAAACCAGATCAGCATTAGCAACAGGTAATGGTTCATCGGCCGAAGCTTAGAAGGCGCTCCCGGGCTAGCCGCTTGGCACCGCGTTCATCAAGACCACCAGCAAGCCCAACGCCACACTGTTGCTCAGTATGGTGGCGACCACGGCGGTGCGGCGCTTGTTCCGATTAAGCAGGAACAAAACCACCAGCTCTATTAGAACTTGCGCCGCCGACACGGCCCCCCAGATCCATGGATTGAACTGATCGGCCTCCGAATGGAGCGGGCTAAGCAAGCTGCTGGCCAGATTCATGAGCACGGCCGCCAACAAACACCGCCCAGTAGACCCCCACCGCACGCTGATCAAAGTTGCGAACTTGATCAGCACGGCCGCGACGAGCCAAGCTACAAAGCAGACCAGCAGAAAGGCTTCGTTGCCCACGAGTGGCTCAGTCATCTCGGAAGGTTGTCAAACTAGCGGTTGCGGTAGAGCCTGAGCGCGGCAATCAACGCGGCCACGGCCGGCGGCACCAGGCCAGCGACGGATAAGCCAGCCGCCACCCGGCGGCGAACATCGCTGGCGGAGATGGGCAGGAGGGGCTCGTTGATGAAGGCCACGCGCTGCGTGAGGCCCGGGAGTGCGGCCTCCAACGCGGCCAGGTCCACTTGGTTGCCGGGGCGGTTGAGCACACCGAGCGTGCAGTTGGCCAGGAGCGCGAGAGGGCGGTCCCACGTGGGCAGGTCGTGCAGCGAGTCGCCGCCCATCAGGTAGACGAGGTCGTCGGTGGGGTGCTGCGCGGCCAGCAGTGCGACCGTGTCGGCGGCGTAGTGGGGGCCGGGGCGGTCAATTTCGACCCGCGAGATCTCAAACCCCGGCTGCCCGGCGATGGCGGCGGCCACCAGCGCCAACCGATCATCTACCGGCGAGATCGAGTCGTCCTTGTGCGGCGGGTCAGCGGTGACGATCCACAGCACGCGGTCGAGCGCCAGTTGATGGCGCGCCGCCGCCGCCAGGCGCAGGTGCCCGTTGTGGGGCGGGTCGAAGGTGCCACCAAAGAGGCCGAGACGCATGGCCGTGGCTAGAACTGGCGCAGGATCGGGAAGAGGATGAGGGCCAGCGGCACGTAGCTGACGACGTTGGCGACGAGGGAAACCACCAGCGAGCGGCGTTTGGGCAGGCGCTTGATGCGTTCGAGCACGCCCCACTCGAGCAAGACTGAGGCCACAAACGCGCCGGCCACCCACACCGCCGGCGGCAAGGCCAGCAGCGCCCCCACCAGAAAGAACCCAACGACGGTGGTCAGGGCGTTCATCGCCAGCGACGCGCGCAGCGAGCGCCCGAAGCTGGCCCACTGCATGCTGGTCAGCACGATGGCCTCGACCACGACGACCGCCGCGAACCACAGCACGGCCGTGCCCAACCCGGCGCCCACCACCGCCAGGAAGCTGGGCCCTACCACATCCAACGCGCTTGTTGGCATCAGCGCCCCTCCGGGCGTGTTAGTCGGTCCACTCCAGCTCGAATTCGCCGATGTAGACCGTGTTGCCTTCCACAATGCCGGCAGCCGCCAGCGCCTTGCGGATGCCCAAGACCTCGAGAATTTTCTGGAAGCGCTCCACCGCCTGATCGTGCTCCCAATAGGTCATGCTGGCCGAGCGCTCGATCTGCACGCCGCTCACGCGGTAGCCACCGTCCGGCTCGCGCGTAATCGTAAAGGCCTTCTCGTCCACCGGCGCCCGGTAAACCGGCACCTCGTCGAGCACCGGCAGCGGCACGGCCTCGGCCAGCAGTTGCGCGGCGCGGTAGAGCACCTCACGCACGCCGGTGCGCGCCAACGCCGAGATGCCAAAGACTTCAAACCCGCGCCGCGTCAGGTCGGCCTTCAGGCGGTCGAACTTGGCCTGGGCCTCCGGCTGGTCGAGCTTGTTCACCGCCACCACCTGGGGCTTGGTCCCCAGGTGCTCGTCGAACAGCGCCAACTCAGAGTTGATTTGGTAGAAGTCGCCCAGCGGGTCATCGGCCAGGCCGTCGAGCATGTGGATCAGCACGCGCGTGCGCTGGATGTGGCGCAGGAACTCGAACCCCAGCCCCGCGCCGGTGTGCGCGCCCTCGATCAGGCCAGGGATGTCAGCCAGCACCAGCACCGTGTCGCGGTCAATCTCGGCCACGCCCAGGTTCGGCACCAGCGTTGTAAACGGGTACGGTGCGATCTTGGGATGGGCGGCCGTCACCGAGGCCAGGAAAGTAGACTTGCCGGCATTCGGCACGCCCACAATGCCCACGTCCGCGATCAGCCGCAGCTCCAGCTTGAGCTTGCGGGTCTCCCCCGGCACGCCCTTCTGCGCAATGCGCGGGGCCTGGTTGCTGGGCGTGGCGTAGCGCGCATTCCCCTTGCCGCCCCGGCCGCCGCGGGCTACCTGAAGTTGCTGCTCGGGCTCGGTCAGGTCGCCCAGCAGCTCGCCCGTTTCGTCATCGCGCACCACCGTGCCCGGCGGCACCGGGATCAGCAGATCGTCGGCGCTCTTGCCTCGACTCTTGCCGCTGAAGCCCGGCTTTCCCGGCTCGGCGTCAAATTCCCGCTTGCTCGCGAAATACGAAAGCGTATTCAGATGGCGATTGACCACCAGGATCACCGCGCCGCCGTGGCCCCCGTCCCCGCCGTCCGGCCCGCCGTGGTTGATATATTTTTCGCGCCGAAAATGCACGGCGCCGTTGCCGCCCGCGCCGGAGCGGACTGTGATGTTGACTTCGTCGAAATACATAGCTGCATTATAGCTGGTTGGCTCAAATTATTGGCTTTTCTCGCCAAAACCGGTAGTTTTCGGAATCACGCGGCTCACTCGTAGCGCAGCGCCTCAATTGGGCTTAGACCGGAGGCGCGGATAGCGGGGTAAATGCCGAAAAACAGCCCGACCGCCACCGAGAACCCAGTCGCCAGCAGGATGCTGCGCAGCGAGACGCTCGTGTCTAGGTCGGGCACGGCCTGTTGAATGCCCCACGCCCCGGCCCAGCCCAGCGCGATGCCCAGCGCCCCGCCCAGCAGCGCCAGCACCACTGCCTCCACCAGGAACTGCATCAGCACATGAATCCGGCGCGCCCCCACCGCTTTGCGTAGCCCGATCTCCTTGGTACGCTCGCTGACCGTCACCAGCATGATGTTCATGATGCCGATGCCGCCCACCAGCAGCGCGATGCCGGCGATGGCCCCTAGAAAAAGCGTCAGCACATCTGTCACCTCCGCGAAGGCCGACAGCAAGTCCTGCTCCGACAGCACTGTGAAGTCATCCTCGCCCCGGTAGGGGATGTTGTGGCGCTCGCGCAGCACGTCGGTCAGTTGCGTGATCAATGCGTCCTGCCGCGCCGGGTCGGCCGACTTGACCAATATCAGCGAGACGCGCGAGTCGCCACGCACAGTGCGCACTGAAAACAGCCGCGCCGCCGCCGTGGTGTACGGCAGCATCAGCACGTCGTCCTCGTCGCCAAACGGCGTGGCTCCCTTGGGCGCGAGAATGCCGACGACGCGAAAGGGATAGCCGTTGATGCGGATGGTCGCACCCAGCGGGTCTTCATCGGCCGCGAACAAGCGGTTGAGGGTCGTTTGGCCCAGCACGGCCACCCGGGCGCGCTCATCCAGGTCAGTGGCGCTGAAGAAGCGCCCCGCGAGCAGTTCGTAGTTGCGGGCGGCCAGGTAGTCGGGGGTGGTCGCCCGCAGCGTGGTCTCGGTGCTGCTGTCGGCATAGCGCAGTGTAGCGTTGCGGCTCAGCACCGGCACGATGCTGGCGGCGTCGTGCACGCGCAGCGGGTCCATCAGCGCCCGGGCGTCTTCGAGCGTCAGGTAGGCGGTGCCGGCCGCGCGCCCCGGCGGGCCAGAACCTGGATTGAACTGGCCGGGGAAGATGAAGACCAGGTTGCTGCCCAGCCCCTCAAACTGCGCGCCGATGTAGCGCGACACCCCCTGCCCGACCGACAGCAAGGTGATGACGGCCGCCACGCCGATGGTGATGCCCAGCATCGTCAACGCGGCCCGCAGCTTGTTGGCCCCCAGCGACCGCACGGCGATGCGCAGGCTCTCGAACAGCATCAGAGGGTCGTGATCAGGTTGAGCTGGGCCAAATTGGGCTCGGCGCAGCAGAACCAGTTTTCGCTCAGCGCCGGCGGCGCGGGCCGCAGCCGGCCGCGCACAGCGGCGGGCACCACTGGCCGGCCGGCCGCCGTCAGCGCCAGCGCCCGCAGTGCCGCGTAGGTGGCAACGGGCAATTCCTCGCGTGCATCAGCTTCGGCTACGCGCGCCGACACCACGGCATACAACGCGTCCATGCGCGGGTCGGGGTGGGTCCACTTGTAGCCCAGGTCGGCCGGGTCGAGCGCGCCCAGCCAGGTCGCCGCATCCGGCGCATCAACCAGCGGCGAGCCAGGCGGCACCAGCAGTCGCACTGCCAGTTGGATGGGCGGGATGTGCTGCTGCAAGCCGTTGGCCTCCACAAAGTCAATCACGGCCAGATAGTCGTCGAGCGTGGTCCACGGCGTGAAGGCGACGAGCGTCGGGCGTAGCGCCAGCCCGGCCGCGTCGAGGATCGCCAGCGCCGCCGGCACATCCTCCGGGCTGTGGCCCTTCGCCAGCCGCTCCAGCACCAACGGGCTGAGCGCCTCGACCGCCGAGGTGACGAACGTGGCCCCGAGCGCCGCGAACTCCGCGAACAACTCACGGTGCTTGAGGATGTGCTCGACCTTCGTGGTGAAGTCCCACGTTAGCCGGGGGAACTCGGCATGCACTGCACGCGCCAGCTTGAGCGCGTGGCCGGGGCCATTCAGGAAGTCCGGGTCGCCAAACGTGATGTGCTCGGCTCCCGCCGCCATCTGCTGGCGCACATCGGCCAGCACCGTTTCGACCGGCGTGATGAAGAAGCGGCCGTTGTAGATTGGCACGATCGGGCAGTGGCGGCAGGTGTGCAGGCAGCCGCGGCTGGCCTCCACGTAACCCGCCACCCGCGCGAGGCCCTGGTGCATGTAGCGCGCATAGCGATCCAGCGCTGGGAGGTTGGCGCGGTCTGGCATGGGCAGCGCCTGCCGCGCCAGCACGGGCAGCGCGGGGCGGCCCTTCAAGCCTAGCCCCGGCACACTGGCCGGCTCCGCTCCGCTCACCAAGGCCAGCGCCAGGTCTACCAGCACGCTCTCGGCCTCGCCCGCCACAATCGAATCCGCTGGCCCGGCGAGCAGGTAATCCGCGTTCAGCCCAGCATATAAGCCCCAGAAGCAGATGTGCGCCGCCGGCTGCACCGCCCGCACCCGCGCCGCCGCCGCCAACCCCAGCCGCAGCGCCGTCAGCATCGGCGTGGCGATGATGACCAGATCAGCCGCGCGGGCCAGGTCGTCGTCAAACGCGTCCAGCGATAGGTCGAGCGGCGTGGCATCGAGCCCGGCCTGCCGCAGCAGCGCCAGCGGCCACGCTAGGCTGAGCGGCTGGTGGCCAAGGTCGTAGGTGGAGATGAGCAGGATGTGCGGTGGATTGGGCATAGGTTTCGACCTAACTTGACGGGGCAGCGGCCTGCGCCACCGGATTGTCGTTAGCGGCCATCGTCTTGCGTATCTCCGGGCTGGCGTCGAGGCGACACTCTGCCGCCATCCACGCGGGCAGTGCGTTTAGGGCAATCAAACGCTCGACAATCTTCTTGCGGCAGTTGTTGCAGGGATTGTGCTCGTACAACGCCAGCATTACGCGCGCTTCGCCGGCCGGTTCGGGATGCGTCGCGTAGAAATCTACGGCATCGAAGTTGTATGAATGCCACGCCTCTGGGTCAGTCAAGCGATCTTTGAGCGCTTCCACGAGGGCGTGATCTCCCGGCTGGAATTGGTGCTCCAGCACGCCAACGGCGCGGGCAGCCATCTGGTCACTGCCGGCCAACAGCCGCAGGGCTAGGGCGCGCACCGCCGGGTGCGGCGGCATCGCTTTTAGCGCACCGAGCGCAATTACGGCGACACGAGAGGCGGGGTGCTGAATAAGCGCAATGATCGCCTCTGGATCAAGCGGGAACGGACGACGCCAGAAGACCTGCAATATGGCACGCAAGCGCGCCGGCTGTGTCTCAGTGCGCAAATAAGTGGCCACGCGCCCAAGGTCATCGTCGCTGGCTGACTTGCCCCAATTCTGGGGCGAAATCGGCCCTTTGGCGGTTTCAATATTGTCTAGCCATTGCTTGAATTCGCCATATGGGACACTTGCGGGGTCGCGCCTGGGCCACTTCGGCGTGCGCTCCTCCCTCGACTGGTAGCTCGCCACTCGCTCGAGAAATACCCCGATGGCAGGGTGCGCATTGGTCGCTTGCCGCAGGATGTCGAGCGGCGCGTCAATTCCTGCATCCTTCGCATAATCCAGCACATAGCGGTCATACCAACTGTTTTCGGCGTGGCGTGTAAGGCGACCAAGGCGCTCGGCCACAAAGATCAGGCCGTGTTCGCCATCGAGTTTGATAATCGCCTCGTCGCCCGCCTCATCGTTGTTCGCGCAGGCAGCCTCGAAGCCGGCGTATAGCGCTTGCCGTGCCGTCGGGTGGCCGCGTTCGACCCACAGCCGGAACATTTCCAGTATTTGGTCGTAGAAAATTTCTTCATCATGCGACCCTGGGAGTACGGCGACAAGTTGCTTGTAATAGTAGTCGGGCTCGCCGCTGGCCTGCACCAAATCAATAAGATAGTCCTCGCGCGAGCCGTCAATTTGCTTGTCAAACGCCAAGTTGTGCGTGCAGGCGTGGAGGATAAGCTCCCGAAATTCATTTGAAGGATGGGCGCGCAGCCACAGGACAGCGCGGCCGAGGCCGAGGTGCAACACTCGGTCAAACTCGTCCCGTGTGACGGTCTCGCCCCACACCAAGTCGCTCAC
>JBBRZY010000230.1:0-7331 GCA_038252885.1 Anaerolineales bacterium
GGACGGAAGGGCTGGGGACGGAAGGGCTGGGGACTCAGGGGACTCAGGGGACTCGGGGGCGGGTAGGGTCACAGAGGCGTCTAGCAATCGCGCAATTGTCAAAGGTCACGCACCGGCCCGAGACAAGATTAGACGACGAAAAAATAGCTACGCGCGCTGATGCGCTGACCACAGCGCTCCCAACGCCACGCAACCGTACGATGTAAGATTCGACGGATCATTTATTCACACCGCCACATGCGCGGTGACCACACTCGGTTCAAATTATGACTTCTATCGGCCTCCTCTCTGACACGCACTACCAAGACCGCCTCTTCGGCCTGCCGGCGCGGCTGACGCGCATTTGGGCGGGCGTGAGCATGATTTTGCACGCCGGCGACGTAGGCGACTTAAGCGTGCTCGACGAACTCAGCCGGATTGCGCCGGTGACGGCCGTGACCGGCAACGACGAGCCGGCCCACGTTAAGGAAATTTTGCCGCTGCAGCAGGTGGTGACCGTACACGGCCAGCGGATCGTGCTGCTGCACAGCCACTTCACCGACCCCGAGCAGGAGCGGGCTACGCGCCGCGAGCACCGCTGGACGCCCAAGCTCGACCGGCTGGCGGCGCTGGGGCAGGCGGCCGGCGCGAGCGTGGTGGTCTACGGTCACACCCACATCCCCATGCTGGTGGAGCACGGCGGCGTGACGCTGTTCAACCCCGGCGCGCTGGCGGCCGGCAGCTACTTCACCAGGCAGAAGTTGCCGCTGGTCGGCCGGCTGGAGGTGACGCCCGAGGGCGTGATCACGCTCAGCCACTTCGACACCGCGACCGGCCTGGTGTTCAAGGTGCCCAAGCTCGACCCGCGCGCCGACTATGACCTACTGGCAACGCAGTACCAGATCTCCATTGTCGAGCCGAGCCTGCTGGCCGATATTGACGCCATGCGCAAGATCACCTACGACAATATCCGTGGTGTGGTGGCGGCGCTGGTGCCGCTCTACCGCCGCTGCCTGACTGAGGATGTGCCCATACGCCGGCCCGACTTGATCGCCGCGATTGAGGCCGACAAAGAGTTGTCAGCCCACGACCGGGTGGCGCTGCTGAACACGCTGACGCGCGACCTCAACGCGACGCAGCAGAACCCGCACGTCTAGCCCCACCCACCGATGACCGCCTCACTGCCACTGCCCCTGCCACTCAACCGGTTGTATCTCTCTCATGAGCTGTCCGAACCGCGCCTGGGTGCGGACGTGCTGTACTACGTGCGCAAGGCCGACGACCGCAAAGCCATCTATCGCCAGTCGCTGAGCACCGGCCTGGCGCAGGCGCTGACCACCGAGCCGCCGCCGTCGGGCGGGGTGGGCTACGGCGGCGCGACCTACGCCGGGCAGGACGACGTGCTGGTATACGCCGGGCGCGACGGCCGGCTGCACGGCCTGGACCTCACCACCGGCGCGCAGTGGTTCGTGACGCCCACCTACGCCGGCGTGGCCGGGCCGGCCTTCTCTCCGGACGGGCGCTTTGTGGCCTTCCTGGCGGAACAGGACGACCGCTGCAACGTGTGCGTCGTAGACACGCGCGGCGCGACGCTGCCGGTCAAGCTCTCTGAAAATCCGTGGTACGCCTTCAACCCCACCTTCTCGCCCGACGGGCGGCACATCGCCTGGATGGAGTGGGATCAGTCCGTCATGCCCTGGGACGAGAGCCGTGTGGTCGTGGCGCAATTCGCCCAGCGGGCTCAGGAGTGGGGGTACGCCGCCCACCCGCTGCCGCTCAGAGTGTGGACGCTGGCCCAGCCGGGGTTCAGCTACAGCGGGCCGCAGTTCAGCCCCGACGGCGAATTCCTGGCCTACGCCAGTGACGAGAGCGGCTGGCGCTCGCTGTGGGTGACGCCGATAGACGCGCCGGACGCGCGCGCGGCGGCCATGCGGCTGGACCTCGGCCCCGGCGAGATCGGCGAGCCCGATTGGGTGCCAGGGCAGATGAAGTTTGGCTGGGCCGAGGGCGGCCGGGCCTTGTACACCGTGCGCCGCCACCAGAGCCGCGCCCACCTGCTGCGCGTGGCCTGGCCGGAGCAGACGGTCACAGAAATTGAGACCGGCTTCTCGTGGCTGACCGGCCTGCATGTGCGCGGCGACCAGGCCACGCTGCTGGCCGGCCAGCCGACGCACCCCGACAGTGTGATTGTGGTGGACGTGCCGCGCGGCGTGACCACCGTCCGGGCGACGAGCGCGGTGGGCGTGTACGACCCGGCGGCGTTGATCGAGCCGCGCGTGATCGAGTGGCCGGCAGCCGGCGCGAGCACGGCCAGCGGAATCTTCTACCCCGCGCGCGTGCCCCCTGGCGAGAGCGGGCCGCGCCCGCTGCTGGTGCTGGTGCATGGCGGGCCGACCTCCGAACGCGGCCTCACCTGGGACGCCCCGGCGCAATATTGGGCCTCGCGCGGCTGGCACTATGTGCTCATCAACCATCGCGGCAGCAGCGGCCACGGGCGCGCCTTTCAGCACCAGCTCGACGGCCAGTGGGGCGTGGTCGATGTGCAAGACGCCCGCGCCGCCGCCGAATATTTGGTGGGCGTCGGGCTGGCCGACCCGCAGCGCTTGGTCATCACCGGCACGAGCGCCGGCGGCTTCACCACGCTGATGGCGCTCACGCAAGACCCCGAGTTCTGGGCGGCGGGCGTCTCCACCGCGGGCATCGGTGAGCACTACGCGGTAATGGTCGGCTCGCACCGCTTCGAGAAGCACTACGAGAACACGCTCATCGGGCCGCTGCCGCAGGCTGGGCCGCTCTGGAAGGCGCGCTCGCCGCTGACGCATGTGAAGCAGGTGCGCCGGCCAGTGCTGCTGTTCCACGGCCAAGACGACCCGGTCGTGCCGGTGCAGCAATCCATTGACTATGCCGAGGCGGTGCGGCGGCAGGGCGGCGTGGCCGAACTGGTGCTTTACCCCGGCGAGGGCCACGGCGTGGCGCTGGAGGCCAACCGCCGCGACCAGATTGAGCGCATGGAGCGCTTCTTAGACAAATACGTGCTGGCGCTGCAGTAGGAGTCGCGCGCGGCGCGAGATTGACTATACTATGGCCGAAGACAACGACCTGGAAGTTTGCGACCCACAGGAGATTAGTCGTGCCCGTTATCCATTTGGAATATCTGCTCCCCGACAAAATGAAGGCGATGCCCAAGGATTGGAAGGCGCTCAAGGGCAAATACGCTGAGCTCATCAAGACCAAGAAGATCAGCTTCGATAAGAAGCTGGGGCTGATGCTCGAAAAGCGGCCGAAGCTCCACAAATCGATTGGCAGCTACAAGGCGGGCAACCCGACCTTGCTGGTCAGCGCCAACCTTAAAGCCATGAAGACCAACGCCACGTTGCTGCAAACGGCGGCGACCAGCTACCGGACCAAGATCAAGGTGCTGGGCAATCCGGCCCAGGCAGAAATGGACGCCTTTCTGGCGAAGGTAGTAAGCGCCGCCAAGAACGACGTCGTGTGGGCCGATGGCAAGATCACCATCATGAAGACCCCCAAGAAGAAGTAGCCGCGGGCGCTGCTAGAACGCCGCCGACCCCGCGCCCGTGGGGTCGGCGCGTTTAAGCCACCCGCCTACGCTATAATCTCTGTGCTGGGTTGGCGGCTGGCCGCGCCCACCACCGACCCATGCCAAATGTTGACGACCTCCTAGACGAATTCCCCGAAAAGTCGCAGAACCAACTGCGGACCATGTGGACCGGGATGCCCGCGCCGCTCCAGCTTGAGCTGCAGCGCTCGCTCGACTGGCTGCCCGGCGACGTCAAACTGTGGAAGATGCTGCTGGGCCTGGCGCTGGCCCAGGCCAAGATCGCCTTCGGCGACAAGCACACGGTCGCCATCGTCGGGCCGGCCAACGCCGGCAAATCCACACTCTACAACCACTTCATCCGCCAAGCGCCCGACAAGGCGGCCGTCAGTCCGGTGCCGGGGACCACGCGCGCCAACCAGTCGGCCGACGCCGGGCTGTTCAGCGTCACCGACACCCCCGGGGCCGACGCGGTCGGGCGGGTGGGCGAAGCCGAGAAAGAAGCGGCCATGAACGCGGCGGCGGCGGCCGACTTTCTCGTGGTCGTGTTCGACGCCTCGCAGGGCATCCGCAAGAGCGAGCGGGCGCTCTATTGGGAATTTGCGCAGCTTGAGAAGCCGATGCTGGTGGTGCTGAACAAGCTCGATTTGGTGAAGCGCGACAAGGCCAAGGTGGTGGCGCAGGCCGCGACCAACCTCGACCTCGACCCGGCGCAAATCGTGCCGATCTCGGCTAAAGACGGCACGTACGTCGAGAAGGTGCTAGTCGCCATCGCCAAAACCGAGCCGGAGATCGTGGCGGCGCTAGGCAAGGCGCTGCCAGAGTATCGCCATCGGCTGGCGTGGACGGCCATCACCGGCGCGGCCTCGACCTCGGCCGTGATTGCGCTGACGCCGCTGCCGATCCTGGACGTGGTGCCGCTGCTGGCGGTGCAGGCCTCGCTGGTGCTGGGCATCGCCCGCATCTATCAATACGACTTGACCTTCGAGCGCGCCCGCGAATTAACCGTGACGTTTGGGCTGGGGTTCCTGGGCCGCACGCTGTTTCAAGAGTTGAGCAAGCTGGGCGGCCTGCCGGGTTGGCTGCTGTCGGCGGCCATCGCCGCCTCGACCACCGTGGTGATGGGCTACGCCGCCATCGCCTGGTTCGAGCGCGGCGAACGCATCACCGCCGAGAGTCTCAAGCAGACTACGCAGACGCTGACCACCTATCTGCTCGAAGCGCTGCGCGACCTGGGCAAGAAACGGCCCAGCAAGCAGGGGCTGAAAGAGCGCCTGGCCGAGGTGATCGAAAAGTCGCCGTTGGCGCAGAGCCAGGGCGAGGCGGGCGCGGCGCCGCCAGCGGAAGCCACTACCTCGTGAGCGAGGCGGCCGGCGGTTTCTACGTCTACGAATACGTCCACCACGAGGGCCGGCAGGGCGAGGTGCGCACGGTGCTGCATGTGCACAACTGCCGCTGGTGCCAAGACGGCAAGGGCCGCCCGACCAACGCCGGCATGCAGCGCGGCCTGGGGCGCTGGCACGGCCCGTTCGGCAGCGTGGGCGACGCGCTCGACGCGGCCGGGATGATCGCCGAGCCGCTGGCCTGCCGCCACTGCCGGCCGTATTAGCGGCATGGCAGCAGCGCGAACGCAGACAATCTCCCCCGCGCTGTGGCGGGCGAGCGACGGCCCGCAATTCGCCACCGTGCCGGCCGGTACTTTCATCTACGGGCCGGAGGAGACCTACGAACGGCTGGAGCAAGCGCCGCCGCCCAGGCCGCGCCAAACGCTGGAACTCGACAGCTTTCAGATCGCCACGCTGCCCGTCACCTACGGCGAGTGGAAGGCGTTTCTGGACGAGACCGACTTCAAGTGGGGCGGCGAGTGGTGGGCGATTGACCGGCGCTGGCAAGTGGGCCTACCTTTCGCAGGCCGGCGCTACGCGGTGGTGGGCAACTACCCGCCCGAAATGGCGCATTACCCCATCGTGGCCGTCAGCCAGACCGAAGCGCTGGCCTATTGTGACTGGCTAGGGGCCAAAATCGGGCGGCGCTGCGGCCTGCCAAGCGAATTTCAGTGGGAAAAGGCCGCGCGCGGGCCGGACGGACGCACCTATCCGTGGGGCGAGGCTAAACCTCGGCCCGAAATCCAGTGGCAGCGGAGATTCCCGGTGACGCTGGAGACGTACCTCTATAGTCTGGTGGTGCCGGCGCGGCGGCCGTGGGCGCGGGCGGGCTGGTACTGGCGGGTGGGCGCGCCGGAACCAGTGGGTTTACGGCCGGAAAACGTCTCGCCCTACGGCCTGTGCGATATGGCCGGCAATATCTGGGAATGGACCACCAGCGTCTATAGCCCGAATAACTCAGATTTTCATGTTGTCAAAGGTGGGTCTTGGGGTTACAGTATCCACCACACGAAGTTGTTTGTCCGCAGCGCGTGCAGTGTAACGACCCCCAGCCGCGATTATCGGGCGCAGGGCACGGGCTTCCGGGTGGTATTGGAAACTTGAGCATATGCCGAATAACCTGATTTACTTAATGAACTATCGCAACGAACGGGACATGTACCCCCCGTTCGGCATCATGTACGTGGCCGACGCGCTGATGCAGGTCGGCTTCGACGTGCAGGTGTTTCACGAGACGGCCGACTATGTGGACACGTTTGTCAGCCTGGTGGCCGAGAAGCGCCCGCTGTTCGTGGGCATCAGCACCATCACCGGGCCGCAACTGCTGCCGGTGATCGACAGCTCCAAGCGCATCAAGGCGCTCGACATCCCGGTGGTGTGGGGCGGGGTGCACGCCACTATCATGCCCGAAGACGTCCTCAAAGAAGACTACGTGGACTTTGTGGTCATCA
The DNA here is from genome assembly GCA_038252885.1 of Anaerolineales bacterium. GTDB lineage: Bacteria > Chloroflexota > Anaerolineae > Anaerolineales > UBA6663 > JADZEK01. The sequence goes on from JBBRZY010000230.1 coordinate 6,375, forward strand.
ATGAGGGCGAAGAGGTGGCGCAGGACCTGGCCAAGATGCTCTCCGGCCAATTGCCGGTGGACTTCGGCGCGGTGCAGGGGCTGGCCTGGAAAGATAACGGCAAGACCGTCATCAACCTGGAGCGGCCGTTCATCAAGGACCTCGACCGCTTCCGCCCGCGCTGGGACCTGATCCCGGTCGAGCGCTACCTGATCCCCTCCGGCCCGTACGACCGCGCGCTGCCGGTTTACATCTCGCGCGGCTGCCCGTTCCGCTGCGGCTTCTGCTACAACGAAGTGGTGATGAAGCGCACCTGGCGGCAGCACTCAGACGAGTTCGTCATGGCGCAAGTGCAGTGGCTCAAAGACAACTTCCACGTCAACGCGATTGACTATGCTGACGACTACCTGTTTGGCCGCATCAAGCCGATGCAGCGGCTGGTAGAGAAGGTGGGCATGCCCTGGAGCGGGCAGGTGCGCGTGCAACTGCTCAAGCCCGAGTTCGTGCAGTGGATGCGCGACACCGGCTGCCAGTGGGTGAACATCGGCGCCGAGAGCGGCTCACAGGCCGTGCTCGACTCGATGCACAAAGACCAGCGCGCCGAGCAGATTGAGTGGGGCGTGCGCAACCTGGTGGACCTGGCTCCGCACATCGAGGCCAACCTGAGCTTCATCATGGGGCTGCCCGAAGAGAACGACGTCGAGCGCAAGGTCACGTTCAACCTGATCGAGCAGCTGGCCGACATGAGCCCCAAGGTGCGCTGCTCGGTGTGCGTCTACATGCCGTACCCCGGCACGCCGCTCTGGCCCGACGCCCTGGCGCGCGGCTACGTGCCGCCCGATAACCAGGTGGGCTGGACCGCCTTCGACCTCAACCGCGGCAACACGCCGTGGGTCTCCGACGCTGAGGCGCAGGTGATGAGCGAGATCAACGACATCTTGTTCGTGGGCCGGTCGAGCGGGCATTGGCTGCTGGCCC
>JBBRZY010000231.1:0-7306 GCA_038252885.1 Anaerolineales bacterium
AGCGCCGCGCGGATGACGGCGTGCTCGGCCGGCGGCACTTGCAGCAGCGGCGGGCGCACGGCGATCTCTTCGATCACGCCGAGCATCTTGAGCGCGATCTTGGTGCGGGCGCGGTAGTCGGTGACCGGTGGCGCGAAGATCACGTCGGCCAGCGGCTGTAAGCGCGCGCCCAGCGCCAGGGCGGCGGTGATGTCGTGGCGCTGCACTGCCGCCAGCATCGCCACCTGTTCGGCGGTGCCAAGGGTGCTGAAGCCCAGCAGCGCCCCCTGCGCGCCCAGGATGAAGGCTTCACAAATAAAATTGTCGTTGCCGTGCAGCAGCGTGATCGGGCGGCTGGCCGATTCGAGGTCGGCCTTCACGCTCAGGAAGCGCAGCGCATCGAAGCTGGCCTCTTTGATACCGATGACGGACGGGATAGTGATGAGCTTGTGCAGCACCTCGGTGGAGTAGAGCACGCCGCCGAGCTTGGGCTGAAGCTGGAAGAGGATGATCGGCAAGTCTACGGCGGCGGCCAGCGCGGCGTGATAGCCGTAGACCACCTCCAGCCGCAGCGGCTCGCCCAGGAAGGCCGAGATCGGAAAGATCAGCATGGCGTCGGCCCCGGCGGCCTTCGCGGCGCGCGCGTTGGCGATGCCTTGCGCCGTGGACGGCCCACCGATGCCGGCCACCACTTTGCAGCGCCCCTTGGCCGCCGCCACGACCGTGGCGATGGTTTGCTGCTTCTCGTCAAAAGTCAGGTGCGGCCCCTCGCCCGTGTCCACGTTCACGGCCAGCGCGATGGGGCCTTGGGGGACGAGCCATTCCACGTAGCGGGTGAGGGCGGGCAGATCAAGCTCGCCGCGGGCGGTCATGGGCGTGACGACGGCCGGGATGATGCCGCGCAAGTCAAAGTTGGTCATGTGCGATTCGCTCCTGCAAGGTGACGACGCGCCCTTCGGCGGCCGACTGATAAAGGCCCAAGACCGTCGCCAGCACGCGGCGGGCGTCGCGCCCGTGGGTGGGGGCGGGCCCACCGTGCTGCACGGCCAGGGCAAACGCTTCGACTGCCTGAGTGAAGATCGGCGCGGGCGGCAGCGCCAGCGTGGTCCAGGTGGCGCCTGGCAGATTGAACTCCGGCCAGGCGCGGCGCACGTAGACCTGCAACGGGTCCGCGCCGTAGGGGTCGGGCAACCGCAGCTGGCCCTCGCTGCCGAAGAGGTCGAAGCACTCATCGCCCTGGGCCGCGCCGGGCAGGTGCGCGCCGACGATCAGGCTGCCGAGCGCGCCGTTGTCGTAGCGGAAGACGGCGGCGGCGCTGTCCTCGACTTCCACGGCGGCAATGCGGGTATCGACCTCAGCCGAGACGCGCACGACCTCCAGCCCAGTGATGTACCAAACCGCGTCGAGCAGGTGACTGGTATTCATCAGCACCACCCCCCCACCCGCCTGCGCCCGCTGCCCGCGCCAGGGGCTGTGGCTGCGGCCGGTGTAGCCCGCCTGCCAATAGCTGAGCGGCTTGTCAATCAGAGTCTGAATGCGCACGCTCTGCACCGGGCCGAGCACGCCGGCCTGCACCAATGCGCGGGCCTGGGCGATGGCGGCGTTGTAGCGCAGCTCATAGAACACCCCCAGCGCCAGCCCGTGCGCCTCGGCCAAATCAATCAACGCGTCGGCGTCGGCCAGGGTGATGGCGAGCGGCTTCTCGACCAGCACCGGCTTGCCAGCCTCCAGCGCCAGGCGGGCGAGCGCGGCCAGGCGGTTGTGCGGCACGGCGATGTAGACTGCGTCCACGGCCGGGTCGGTGAGGACCGAATCGAGGCTGGGGGCGGCGGTCACGTGATAACTCTGGGCCAGGTCGGCGGCCAGCGCGTGGTCTTGATCGTAGACTACCGCCAACTCGGCCAGCGGCGAGGTGGCGATGGCCGCGCATACCGGCAGGGCGGCACTGCCGCAGCCGACGATGGCGAAGCGAGTGCGGGCTTTAGCCTGTGACAAGGGCGTCTTCCTTGAAGTCAGCGGCAAAGAAACCGGCCGGCAGGCTCTCGCCGTCGTAACGGCCGATGTGGAAGGGTGAGGTGTGGCGAGTCTGCGCGCGCGTGGTGAAGGCGGCGCCGTAGCCGGCAGCGGCCAGCAGGCCCGGCGTGCGCTCGTCGAAGCCGCCGAAGGGATAGGCGAACGACCACGGGCCGGCGGCCAAACGGCTGAGCCACGTGGCCGACGCGCCCACCTCCGCCGAGGCTTCGTCGGAGGGCAGCCAATCGAGCCAGGGATGGGTGAGGCTGTGGCCACCGAAGTGCATCCCGCCGGCCAACATCGCTTCGACCTGGGCGGCGTTTACGTAATAAGCGTCGGCCAAGCGATTTTCTTGACCAATGTGGTGGGCCATCAAGAAGCGCAGCGGCTCGGCCACGGCGGCGGCCAGATCGCGCTGCAGGGCGGTCTTGAGCGCGTCCACTGGGTCTGACCAAAGGGTGGCGTAATGCGCTTCGGCGGCGCGGAAGGCGGCCACGTCGGCGGGCGGCAGCAGCGCCACGAGCGCGGCCCGCAGACCGTTGAGGCCGAGGCGCGGCAGCAAGAAATGGATGCGGTGCGGCAGGGTGAGGCCATCGCCAGGGCGGCGGGCCAGCGCAAAGAACAGGCCAGACAGGCCGGCAGCCTGCAGGCGCGGAAAGACATTCTCGTAGTGGTCGCGCAGGCCGTCGTCGAAGGTGATGAGGCAGGCGCGCGGCGGCAGCGGGGCCTCGCCGGCCAAGTGGGCCTGCACAGCAGGCCAGGCAACCGGGTTGTAGGCGCGGCGCACCTCGGCCAACTGCGCCTCGAAGGCGGCGGTGGGTAAACCAGGGATGCCGGTGCCGGCCTCGGACTGGTCGCCGGGGTCGCGCACGTAGTGGTACATGAGCACGGTCAGATCGAAAGCGGCGGTCATACGGTGACCTCGAACGTGACGAGCGTGCGGTCGGTGCGTATGGCCCAGTACTCCACCAGCGCGGCGGGGATGGTCGGGCCGGCGCACTCGGCGGTGACATTCACGGCGGTGCCGTCGAGCTGGCGCACAGCGACGGTGGCGATAGGGCCACCGAGCCAGGCCGAGTCGAGCGTGACGCCGGCGTTGGTGAGCACTTCAAAGCGGCCCTGCCCAAGCGCGGTCAGGCGGCAGGTGGCCGGGGCGGCAAAGGTCGCGATGCCGGCAGCGCGCGTGAGCCCGAGAGCGCATAAGCTGCCGGGCGCGAGGCGCACGTAGCGTAGGCCGCGCCCCTCACACGCCACGCCGTTGAGCGTGAGCGCGCGGGGCAGCGCGTCACCGACGGCTACAAAGGCGTGCTCGTCGTTTGGGAGGGCAACCGTAAATTGGCCGTTGAGCGTGGCGCTGAGCGTGATGCCGGCAAACGCTTCAGCCGGGTCGAACGGCGCGGGGCGCACCAGGCTGACGGCCGCCAGACAGCGCGGGGCCACCGTGGCTTGGGCCTCAAACACCAACGGCTGCTCGGTGTAAGTGTAAGCCAGGTTGATATTGGACTGGTCGAGGAAGGTGGCGCTGGGGTGCTGGGCGTCGTAGCCGAGCAGGCGCTGAATGCCCACGGCGCGGCCGTCCACCTCGGCGTACTCCCAACCGGCGGCCGGGTCCGAGCGGCGCGTGATGTGCGTCGGGGCGTCGGTGCCGAGCGCGCCAGGGGCCTCGTAGGCCTGCACCGGAAAGGTCGGGCGGACGAGCGTGAGCCGAATTTGCCGATCGCCCCACAGCAGCACCGCCACCCACATGGGCTGCAACTCGTCGTCCACCACTTCATCAAAGCGGGTCCACAGGAGGCCAGGGGCGACAGCGCCGGCGCGAGCGTGCAGCCGGTGGCCGAAGCGTTGGCCGCCTGCCCTTGCTTCGCGAGGGCCACGGGTGAGCGCCACCATGGCATCGGGGGCGTACGAGCCTTGCGCCGGCAGCACGTTGAACGGGAAGTGGGTGCTGTAGGCCAACTTGCCGTACTTGGTTGAGTAGTTGTAGCCGGGCGACTCGTGCTCTTGGCCGGAGCGGGCGCTCAGCAGCAGCACCTGGCCGGTAGCCTGGCAGCCGGAGAGCAAAAAGCCGGGGGCGGGCAATACCAATTCGAAATCGCCCTGCTCCACCGGCAGCGGCACTTCGGGCGCGGTCCAGAACGGATCGGCGGCGTCGAAGCTGAGGGCGAACAGGCCGTGCGCGCACCAGTAGACTGAGCCGGGCGAGATATAGGGTTCGTTGGCGGGCGGGAAGTCGCCGTGGTAGCCCTGGACGAGGTGGTCGTCTTGCTCATCAAACATGCCGCGCTCCACAAAGTAGCGCAGGCAGCCGGAGGCGGCACGGCGCAGCAGGCCGGGGGCGGCGGGCGCGAGGCCGGCGGCGTGGGTGGTCTGGAAGGCGGCCACGGCGGCGAAGCGGTAGACGATGGAGCGGCCCCAGGCGGGGTACGAGCCGTTGGCCCCGAAGAAGTGCAGGAAGCCGGCTGTGAACGAACGGGCGTGATCGTAGACGCGCTGGCGATACTCGGGGCGGCGGTCACCATCCACGGCGGCCCAGTGCAGGTAGTGCCAGTTGAACATCCAGGCGTTGTAAAGCTCGTACTCGTCGGCCAAGCCGTCCACGTACCAGCCGTCGCCGCGATAGAACTCGGCCATGTAGTCGAGGTTGCTGTCTAGCTCGGCCACGGAGACGGGGAAGCCCAGGCGCAGGCGCACGGCCTGCGTGACGGCCGAGAACAAAATCCAGTTGTCGGGATAGTTGCCCTTGCCATCCACCTGCGCCAGCCAGCCCATCACCTGGGCCTGCTCGGCCGGGGTCATCTTCAGGAACACGCGCTCGCGCGAATGCCAGAGCGCGGCGGCCAGGTCGGCGCTCTCGACGATGCGCTGATCCATGTGGCCGATGTCGCCCCAGTAGGTGGCTGTGTTGGCGGGGTCGGTGCCGTCGAGCAGTCCCTGGCGGAAGAGCGCGGCGATGTCGTGCTGCCGGCCGTTCCACTCGATCGAGTCCGGGTTGGCCGGGTTAGCCAGCCACGCGCCCCACACGCCGCCAAGGCGGGCGAACGACTCAATGCCGTCGGCCGCGTCGGGCAGGCCGCGCCGGTCGTCGCGGTAGAGGGCGCGGGCGGGCGAGCTGGTGCGCTCGGCGGCCAGGACGAAGCCGTGCGTTAGGCGGGCCAAGACGGCCACCCAGTGCGCGCGGGTCCAGCCGGTGTACGGCGCGAGCGTGTGGTCGAGCGGCGGCAGGGCAGACGAGGCAGGCATCTGGGTTGGGTGCGCGCTACTTGAAGGCCGGCATGACTTCGGTGGCGATGAGCTTGAGCTCTTGCAGGATGTGCTCGTGGGGCATGCCGGGGAAGTACAGCCGGCAGATCAGGTGATCGACGCCGAACGTTTCCTGAAAGCGTTGGAGTTTGCGGATGCAGTCGTCTGGGCTGCCGACAATGAAGCGGTCTTTGCTCAGGGCTTCAAGCTGATCGACCGGGGTGTGATCCTGTGAGCCGATGAGCGGGTGCTGCCACGCGCCGCCGCCGTATTCGTCGCGGTAGTTGATGAGGAGGTGCTGCTCGGCCAGCTCCCAGGCGCGCTCGCGGGTGTCGGCGATGATGACCTCGCGCGTGAGCGGGTTCGGATAGTTGGCCGGGTCTTTGCCCTCGGCCTGCAGGAAGCCGCGGTACTGGGCCTGGGCGGCCAGCAGCTTCTCTAGCTGGGCGGTGGGGCCGGGCACCCAGGCGTCGCCGAGTTGGGCCGCCCGCTTGAGCGACAACTCGCCCCAGCCGCCGAGCCAGAGCGGGATGGACTGGGCCGGGCGCGGCTCGATGCGGCCCTTAAGGGTGTAAAACTTGCCCTGGTGCTCGACCTCGTCCTGGGTCCACAGGGCGCGCATGAGCTTCAACTGTTCGACGTAGCGCGCGCCACGGTTCTCAAGCGGCACGTCGTACAGCGCGAACTCGTCTGGCCGGTAGCCGATGGCCGCGCCCAAGATGGCCCGGCCGCCCGACATGATGTCGAGCATGGCCACGTCTTCGGCGGCGCGCACCGGGTGATAGAAGGGCAGCACCACGATGTCGGTGCCGAGCAGGATGCGGCTGGTGCGCGTGGCGATGCCGGCCAGCGCCATGAGCGGCGACGGCCAGTAGTGGTTGCGGATGCCGTGGTGCTCCTCCAGCCAGACCGAGTCGAAGCCGAGCTCTTCGCCGTAAACGGACTCCTTGAGCGCTTCTTGGAAGTACGGGCCGCCTTCGGTGGGAATAAAGCCAAACTTCATGTCGGTCTCCGATTCTAAATGGGTCGGTTCAGGCGGCGCGCCGAGGCGGGGCCGTGGACTGGCGGATGACAAGTTGGTGCGGCAAGGTCAGCGACTGGTCGGGCGTCAGTTCGTTTTTGCGCAGGCGGATGAGGCTCTCCATGCCGGCGGCGCCCAGGCCGTGCAGCGGCAGCGCGATGGTGGTGAGGGGCGGGTCAACAAATTGAGCGGTGGCGACGTCGTCAATGCCCATGACGCTGATCGCGCCGGGGACGCTCAGGCCCAGTTCACGCAGGCCGACGAGGCAGCCGATGGCCATCAGGTCGTTGGAGGCCATGACGGCGGTCGGGCGCTCCGCCTCCGGCAGGGCGGCCAGCGCCAACGCGGCGGCGCGGCCAGCCGCGTAGGTGTAGTCGCCGGCCAGGATGTAGTCCGGCCGGAGCGGCAGGCCGTGGGCGGCCAGGGCTTGCTCGTAGCCAGCGCGGCGCAGTTGGGTGGTGGTGAGCAGGCCGGGGCCGGAGATGTAGGCGATGGCGCGATGGCCCAGGCCGGCCAGGTAGTCAATGGCGTCGGCGACGATGCGGCTGTTATCCACCACGACCGAGAAGGACGGGAACAGGTGCTTGCCGAGCGAGACACACACGGCGGCGCGCTCAGAGTAGACCTCCAGCGCCTGGCGCATGGCGCGCAGGTAGGCGTCGTCGATCAGGCCGCCGCCGGCGAAGATGACGCCGTCCACGCGGTAATCATTGAGGGTTTGCAGGTAGCGCAGCTCGATCTCGGGCTGGCGGTCGGAGTTGCAGATGATGACGAGGTAGCCGTGCTGCCGGGCAACGTCTTCGACGCCCCGAATGATGCCGGCAAAATAGGGGTCGGTGGCGTCGCCGATGATGACGCCGACGATGTGGGTGTCGCGGCTGACCATGGCTTGCGCCAGGGCGCTGGGCGAGTAATGCAGGGCGCTGGCGGCGGCCTGGACGCGGGCGCGGGTCTCATCGGAGACGGGGTGGGCGCTGCCGCTCATGACGCGCGACACGGTGGCGACGGAGACGCCGGCGGCGGTAGCCACATCCACGATGGAGGCGCGAGAGG
>JBBRZY010000232.1:0-7305 GCA_038252885.1 Anaerolineales bacterium
CGCAAGCTTGTCCTTGGTCAGGTCAATGCTTTCGGCTTTCTTGAAATCTGCCGCGAGAAATTCAACCAGCTTGGCATCAAAATCTTCACCGCCGAGGAAGGTGTCGCCGTTGGTCGATTTGACTTCAAACACGCCGTCGCCCACATCCAGCACCGAGATGTCGAAGGTGCCGCCGCCCAGGTCGTACACGGCGATGGTCTCATCCTTCTTCTTGTCCAGCCCGTAGGCCAGCGATGAAGCGGTCGGCTCGTTGATGATGCGCAGCACTTCTAGCCCGGCGATGCGGCCGGCGTCTTTGGTGGCCTGGCGCTGCGAGTCGTTAAAGTAAGCCGGCACGGTAATGATGGCTTGGGTCACCGCCTCGCCCAAATAGGCTTCGGCGTCGGCCTTGATCTTCGCCAAAATCATGGCGCTGACTTCGGGCGGGGAATATTCCTTGCCGCCCATGTGCACGCGCACGTCGCCGTTGGGCGCGGCGCTGACTTTGTAGGGCACAAACTTGAGGGCCTTTTGCACTTCGGCGTCGGTATACTTGCGGCCCATAAAACGCTTGATCGAGAAGACCGTGTTCTCGGGGTTCAGCACGGCCTGCCGCCGCGCCACCTGGCCCACCGTGCGCTCGCCGTTCTTGGGGTTCACGGCCACCACCGACGGGATCAGCCGCGCCCCTTCCGATGAAGGGATGACGACCGGTTCGCCGCCTTCCATGACGGCCACCACCGAGTTGGTCGTGCCCAGGTCAATGCCAATAATTTTTGCCATGTGAATGCTCCGTTGGTTACCGTGCCACTCGCACCAGGGCCGGTCGAATGACGCGGTCCCCAATCCGATAGCCTTGCCGCACTACGCCGATCACTTGACCGGGCTGGTGGGTATCACTTTCTTCATGTGTGACGGCTTCGTGCAGCGTGGGGTCAAAGCTTTGCCCCTCGGCTGGGATGCGCGCCACATTCTCGATGTCGAGCATGTTTTGCAGCTTGCGCTGGATCAGGCCGACGCCGGTGGCCCACTTGGTGAGCGCGGCGGCATCGGGCGTGGCGCCCTCGGCCGTCAGGGCGGTGTAGTCGCCCAGGGCGCGGTCGAGGTCGTCGGCCACGTCTAAGAAGCGGCCAATGACGCGGGCCGTGGCGTGCTGGTAGGCCTCGGTCTGTTCTTTTTCGACGCGGCGCTTGTAATTGGTGAACTCGGCCCGGGCGCGCTGCCAGCCTTCCAGGTATTCGGCCGCCTGGGCTTTGAGCGCTTCCAACTCGGGTTCGGCTTCAGCGGGCGGGGGGGTGTCTTGCGTTTGGTTTTCGTCAGCCATCTAATTCTCTCAACTTAACTAGGATTGGGTCAGTCGGTATAAACTTCGTACATCATGTCGCTCATCAGCCCGGCCACGAAGCGCACGGTGGAGATGGCGCGGCCATAGGCCATGCGCTGCGGCCCCATGACCCCCATCGCGCCCGTGGCGTAGCCGGCCACGCCATAGCGCGCCAGCACCATCGAGCACTCCTTTAATTCCTGCCAGGAGTTCTCGCCGCCGATGACGACCTCCACCCCGCCCACGTTGGGCGAGATAGCCTTGGCCAAAAACTCTTCCAGGTACGAGCGCTCTTCGAGTACCTTAAGGGCCTGGCGGGCCGACTCTGAGCTGGCAAATTCTGGCTCGGCCAGCACCGTGGTCACGCCGTCGCGGAAGATTTCGCCGGCCGACAGCACCTCGGCCTTGCGCATCATCTCGGCGATCAGGCGCGCCACTTCCTGCTCCAGGGTGGGCAGGTGCAGCGCGCCGGTGGCCACCTGGGTGTGGTCTTGCCCCTGGCACAGGGTGTTGATGCGGCGCGCGGCGTCGCTGAGCTGATCCTGCGACGGCGACTCGGCCAGCGTGAGCATTTGCTGGCGCACTTCGCCGCCCTGCAGCACGAGCACTAGCAGCACCAGCCGGCCTTGGGTGGCAATCAGTTCCAAATGCTTAAAACGGGCTTGCAGTTGGCGTGGGGCGGTGATCAGGCTGGCGCCGCGCGAGTGCTGGGCCAGCACCGAGGCGGCCAGCCGCATCCACTCGTCCACATCGCGCCGGGCCTGATAGAACTGGTGGCTGATGGTGCGGCGCTCAGCCAGCGGCAGCTCGTTCTCGCCGACAATGCGCTGGACGAAGTAGCGGTAGCCTTGCTCGGTCGGCTCGCGCCCGGCGGAGGTGTGCGGCTGGCGCAGGTAGCCCTGTTCGGTCAGGGCCATCAGCTCGTTGCGCACGGTGGCCGAGCTGACGCCCAGGTTGTATTTCTCAACCAGGGCCTTCGAGCCAACCGGGGTGGCGGTGTCGATATATTCGCGGATGATGAGGCCAAGAATGGTTTCTTGGCGAGAAGGTAGCTGTTCCATAGGGCTTTTCGCGGTTAGCACTCTCGACGCGAGAGTGCTAATAGGCTAAGAAAAATTATACTCCGCACAAAGTGGGGTGTCAATGCGCCAGTTTGGGGAGGGGGGTAGGAGAGAAAAAAGAAGGCGCAAGCGCTAGGCCAAGGGCCGGTGGCGGTTGGGCGCAGCCTGCTCGCTCCCCAACCGCCAGTCGCGCGAAGCGATTCGTGGCCAAAGCCGTTCGCCCGCCGCGCCTCACCTTGACTTGTCCCGCGCCTCCCCGTACCATACCGCTGTCATTCAGGAGGCCCGCATGACCGAACTGCATCACTTTACCGACGACAACTTCCAGGCCCAGGTGCTCGACAGCGCCGGGCCGGTGTTGGTCGACTTCACCGCCGAATGGTGCCCGCCCTGCCACATGCTGGCCCCGGTCGTGGCCGCGCTCAACGACGACTGGAACGGCGCGGTCAAGGTCGGCCACCTTGACAGTGACGCCAACACCGTCAGCACCATGCAGTACGGCGTCATGGGCCTGCCGACGCTGATTCTCTTTAAAAACGGCCAGCCGGTCGAGCGCCTGATGGGCTACCAGCCCAAAGAGAAAATCCTGGCCAAGCTCAAGCCGCACCTAAGCCCGGTGCCGTAAGTGGGCTGAAGGCAAAAGCAAAAGCAAAAGCGAAGCAAGCGAAAGAGAAACAACAAGACCGGGTTGGAAGGCAGGCCTTCCAACCCGGTCTTGTATTTTGCGACTGCCGCCCTACACCTGGCGCGCGTTCGGCGGGTGGACCGGGAACTGCAAGTAGAACGTGCTGCCGGTGTAGGTGACCTCGTCGTGGCCGGCGCTCTCCACCCAAATGTGCCCGCCGTGCGCGCGCACCACCCCCCGCGCAATCGCTAGCCCCAGCCCCGGCCCGCCGCCCTTGAACATGGTCTTGTGTGACGAATGCAGGTCTACCGAGCCCACCTGATAGAACTTCTCAAAGATCAGCTCGTGGTGCTCAGGGTCGAGCCCGATGCCGCTGTCCTGCACGCTGATCTGGGCCGCCGCCGCCCCGCCCGCCAGCGTCACCGCGCGGGTCTGCACCAAAATGCGCCCGCCGTCGGGCGTGTACTTAATCGCATTCACCATCACGTGATACAGCGCCTTCTGGATCAGCGTCGGGTCGGCGTTGATGATGGGTGTGTCGGGCGCGTGCTCAATGTCGAACTTCAATCGGCGGCCCTCGGCCTCGCTCTCCAGCCGGCGGGCGATGTCGTTGACCACGCTCTTCAGCGGCACCGGCACCGCCGCAATCAGCGCCCCGTCGATCCGGGTCACATCCAGCATGGCGTTCACCACCTCGTGCAGCCGCTCGGTGCCGCGGCTCAGGCCGTCGAGCGCGGCCCGCAGGTTGTCGTTGCCCTGAAAGGCATCCTCCAGCTTGATGACGTTGAGATAGCCCTTCATGATCGTCAACGGCGTGCGCAGTTCGTGGGCCGCCACCTGAATGAACTCGAGCTTGTTGCGGTCGAGTTGGGCCAGCACGCGGTTGGTCTTTTGCAGATCGGTGATGGCTACCTGATCGTTGGCCCGCATGCGGTTGAGCGTGGTGCGAATGATGCTCAGGGCCAGGCGCGGGCTGCGGCTGAGGATGGCCTCAAAGTCGTTCTTGTTGATCTCCAGCACGGTGCAAGCCGTCAGCGTGCGCACTGTGGCGGCGCGCGGCGCGTTTTGGATCAGCGCCATCTCGCCCACGTAGTCGCCCGCCGCCACCCGCCGCAGCACGCGCTCGCCGTCGGCCTCGCTGATCTTCTTGGTCGTCAGCGCCTCGCCGGCCGCCATGATGTAGAAGGTGTCTTCGTAGGCCCCCTCGCGGCAGAGGGTGTAGTCGGGCGGGTACGCGCGCACCTCGGTCAGCGCGGCCAACTCGCTCAACTCCTCGTCCGACAGGCCCGAGAAGGTCTGCCCCAGCAGCGCCAGCTTATCGACCCCAAAGGCCGTGGGCGGGGCGCTCATGCCACCGCCGCCGCGACCGGCAGCGTGAAGTGGAAGGTGCTGCCGTGGCGGAACTCGCTCTCCAGCCAAATGCGCCCGCCTTGCAGCTCTACCAGGTTCTTGACGATGTTCAGCCCCAGCCCGGTGCCCGACGCCATCTCGCGCGCCTGCCGGTCCTCCGACCGGAAGAACTTCTCGAACAGCCGCGCCTGATCCTCAGGCGAGATGCCGATGCCGGTGTCTTGCACGCTGACGTGCAATTGCGGCGCGGCGTTCAGCCCGCTGATCGGCATTAGTTCCACCCGCAGCGTCACCTCGCCCAGCTCCGGCGTGTACTTGTTAGCGTTCGAGAGCAGGTTGGTCAGCACCTGCGCGGCGCGGTGGCTGTCGGCGTAGGCCGGCGGCAGGTCCGGCGCGATCTCCAGCTTCAGGTTCTGCTGCTTGGCCTCCAGCAGGCCGGCGGTGGCGCGCAGCACCTCCTCCACCACGCCCGGGAAGTCGAAGGCGCGCGTATCCAGCCGCAGCCGGCCGGTCTCGATCCGGGTGATGTCGTTCAGGTCGGTCACGATCGTCGTCATCCGGTCGAGATTGTTCTTAATGGTCGTCAGGAAGCTGCGCTGGGTGTCGTTCACCGCGCCGACCGCGCCGGCCAGCATCAGCTCGGCCGACATCTTGATGGCCGTCATGGGGGTCTTGAGCTCGTGCGCCGCCACCGACACAAACTCGCTCTTGGCGATGTTGGCGGCGTTCACCTCGGCGTACAGCCGCGCATTGGTGATGGCAACCGAGGCGTGGTCCACCAGGCGGGTGACGAAATCTACCTGGTCCTGGCTGAAGCCGTCCACGGCCGGGCTTTCCAGGTTGATCAGCCCGACCACCACGCGCTCGCGCACGATCGGGATGGTGAGCTGCGAGCGCGTGGCCGGCAGAATGCCGCGATAGTCGGGGTCGCTGCGCACATCGCGCACCAGGTTCTGCTCGCCGGTGCGCACCACCCGCCCCATGATGCCCCGGTCCACCGGCAGCGGGTGCGCCTGGCGCTGCTCGACCGATTCGCCGTAGCCGCGCGTGGCGATGATGTTGATGCCGGTCTCGGTCACCATGCCGACCGACCCGGCCGAGGCGTCGGTGTTCTTCATGGCCCAGTCGAGCGTCAGCCCCATCACCAACTGCACATCCAACATGGCGTTCAGCTCGCGGTCGATGCGCTGCATGACCGACAACTCGGCCACGCGGTCGGCCAGCGCCTGGTCGGTCTGCGCGAACAGCCGCGCGTTCTCAATCGCCACCGCCGCCTGCCCGGCGAAGGCCGCCAGCAGGTTGCGGTCCTCGTCGTCGAACGGCAGCCCGTTGCGCTTATTAATCACTTCCAGCGCGCCGATGGTGCGGTCGCCGCGCCGCAGCGGCACCACCATCAGCGCCTGGGTCACAAACCCGGTGCTCTGATCCGAGCCGCGGAACCAGCGCGGGTCGTTCTGCACATCGTTGACGATGATGACGGTGGCCGACTCAATCGCCTCGCCCACAAAGCCCTTGCCGGGCGCGATGCGCATACCGATCAGGTCTTGCCCGACTGGCCCGGCCGCTACCCGGAAGACGTATTCGCCGGTGTCTTCGTCGGTCAGGAACATGCTGCCGGCCTCGCAGCCCAAGATGTTCATCGAGCTGCTCACGATGCGCGCCAGCAGCGGGTCGAGCGTCAGGCTTTCGGCCATGCTGGTGCTGAGTTCGTTCAGCATCGCCAGTTGCCCGGTGCGCTCCTCCGCCTTCTGCAGCACCTGCGACTTGACCATGGCCGAGGCGGCCTGGTCGGCGATGGCCCACAGAATTTTGAGCTGGTCTTCGGTGAAGGCCGCGTCGGCCCCGAAGCCGGCCACCGCCAGCACGCCGATGGTCGCGGCCCCGGCGTTGAGCGGCACGCCCATCCAGGCCTGGCGCTCGGTTGGTCGGGCGCGCGGCGTCAGGTTGCGGCGGCGGCACTCGGCCACGTAGTCGTCCGTGCGGATCGGCTGGCCGGTGCGCCACACGGCGCTTTCGAGCCCGCGCCCCATCGGCCAGGGCTGCTGCTCCTGGGCGTTGTCGCGCTCGTTGTCCTCCACGAAGAAGGCAAACCGAAAGTGCTCCGGGCGCTTGTCGGGCAGCAGAATGTAGAAGTAGCGCGTGTCGACCACCTTGCTGGCCTGGGCGTAGATCAGCTCCAGCAGGTCGTCGTAGGTCAGCGTGAAGTTCACCGCCTGCGACATCTGGCTGAGCACGTTCAGGTCGCGCACGCGCCGCTCGAGGTCGCTGATGACGGTGGCGCGTTCGATGGCCAGCGCGGCCTGGTCGGCCAGCGCCTCCACGAAGCGCAGGTCGTCGCGCGTCAGCGGCTGGCCCGAAAGTTTCGGCCCCAGCGCCAGCCAGCCGGCCAGCCCGCTCTGCCCCGGCAGTGGCACGTACACCGCCGCGCCCAGCACCGCCAGCCGCGCCCGGTCAGGGTACAGCGCCGGGGGCAGGGCGGTCTCGGGTGTCAGGTACAGCCCGGCGCGCTCGTGGGTCAGCCGGGTGGCCAGCCCGCCGTCGGCCGCGAAGCGCAGTTCGGTATAGGCACAGGCGCTGGGGGCATCGCCCGCTTTGAGCGCGCGCTGGGCCGGCGCTTGATAAGCGGCGTAGTCGTTGTTGAGCGTGTCGCGCAGAAACAAATACAGTTGCGTCGGCCGCAGCGCGCCGGTCACTTGCTCATCCAGCGCCTGCACGATGTCGTTCAGCGCCACCGCCCGCGTCAGGCTGCGGCCAAACGCTTCCAGCCGCTGGCGGTAGGCGCGCTGCCCGCGAAAGAAGGTATTGTTCACCAGCGTTTGCAGCCATTCGCGCAGCGGATTAAACGCCACCACCAGTGCGAACACCAGCAGCGCCACCAGCACCGGGTTGCTGGCCGGCACGACCACCCCCACCAGCAGGCTGACGCCCAGCAGCAGCAGCCCATAGGCCGCCAGCGCCATCACCGC
>JBBRZY010000233.1:0-7295 GCA_038252885.1 Anaerolineales bacterium
GCTGCCCAGACTCTTTCTTTTTCTCTTTCTCTTTCTTTCCCATCGGGTTTCCCCCCACCCTACTCGCCTCGCCCACGTTGTCGCCCGCCGAACACCGCCACCAGCACCATCCCCCACGCCACCGCCGCGATGGCCGACTGCGCGAAGTTGCTCAGCGCCAGCGCGTCGCTCAACTGCGGCCCGCTCATCAGCGCCGGCAGCAGCCCGTTCACATAGCCGGTCACCAGCCGCAGCGTAATCAACGTCACCATCGCCAGCAGCAGCAGCGGCGCGGCGCGCGGCGTGCGGCGCCAATTCATCAGCGCCAGCACCAGGCCGGCAAACCACACCATCAATTCGGGCAATTGTGAGACGATCGTCATACCGGGGCCACCAAGGCCCCCTCGCCTACGGGTGGGCGAGCAAGGGCGCGCCTGGCGTTATAGCACAAACGCCGAACATCCGCCGCAGGTTGCGGTGGCGCAGCGCAAACGCCCGCCGGAACACCGCCCGATACACCGGCCCCAGCCGCGCCTGGCGCGGCGTGAAGCGCACCGCGTCGGTCAGGCGCGTGCCGCCCGGCAGCGGCTCCAGCAAGCGGTGGTGCTGCCACTCGCGCTGGCTGAACATCGGCGAGACCTCCAAGAACTCCACCCCCGGCCGCAACCGCAGCAGCGTCAGGTCATCGTAGTCCACCGGCAGCAGCCCGAACAGCAGAATCCAACTGCGGAACAAGCGGCGGCCCAGCGGCCCATCGGCGGCCAACAGCGGGTTCGCGCCCGCCGGAAAGGTCATGCGCGCCAACGGCGCCAACTCGCGGTTAATGCCGGCCGGGTCAAGGGCGTGCGCCCACAGCGCCGCGGGCGGCGTGTGCAGGTCAGAGGTTAGCGTAAACGTGAACGTCCGGGGAGCCATGCCGCCAGGATACCATGCCGGCCTTCAGCGGACGTCACCTGAAAAGGTGATGGGGGAAACGGGGCGAATAGGGGATTTACGCCGGCCAATAGGCCGCGAACCAGGCCTCAACCGACTCGGCCGGGCCGTCGCCGCTGGCCGACTTCGCCAGTCGTTCCTGCGCCTGCCGGATCGTCTGCGACAGCACGCCCTGCGTCAGCGGCGTATCCGGCGCGAGTTGCAGCTTGTCCATCAGCGCGCCCACCTGCTCGCCGTTAAAGCGCGCCAGCACCGGCTCATCCAGCGCCAAATGAAAGCTCAGCCGCGTGGCATACGGCAGCTCGGCCAGCCGGTTAACCAGCGCCTCGTCGTGCGCCCGCAGCGGGTGGCGCTCGGCCGCCAGCGCCAGCCCCTGCACCGGCTCGCCGCCGCTCGCCCGCCCCTTCAGCCACGCGTCCACCTGCGCGCCCGTCGGCAGCGCCCGCACCAGCGCCAGCAGCGGCCGGCGTGTCGCCTCGGGCGCGGGCGACAGCGCGGCCAGCAGCTTGTCACGCTCGAACCCGTCGGCATACACGTCATAGCCCACGGCCGCCGCATCCAGCGCCTCGGCCACCGCCGCCAGCGTGGCCGGGAAGTGCGCCGCCAGCAGCACCGGCCGCCTCGGCCCCACCCCCGCCGCATAGTGCGCCAAGGCCCGCAGCTTGTGCGCGCGCTTACGCCAAACCTGATCGTCCTCAACTTTGAGTTGAGTAGCCCTACCCAATGTGCGCCGGAACATAGCAGGAATTATACGCGCGGCTGACCAATGGGCGGAGGTCGGAAGTGAGGCCGATCAAGAGAATAAGGGGCTCCCGGCAGACGAGGGCGCAAGCCCGGTGCCTTGCGCGTTAAACTCTTTTGGTCACCTGCCCCCTGCCGCTCACGTGCTCTAAAACACCCCCAGTGGAGGCCCGCGCCGGCCTTCAACACAACCCTCCCCCCTCAACCGTCCGAAATCGAATGTTAAATATTCACCCTCGCATTACCTTAAAGCCGTGTACAATGCCTGCCGGTACGTTCGTGCGCACGGCAGGGAGGGATGAAACGGCCTATGCGGATAGTGCGGGTGGCAGTTCTAGACGATCACGCCGTCGTGATAGACGGCTACCGTTACAAGCTAGCAGCAACACCAGAGATTGAAATTGTCTTCGCCGCCCACTGCGGCAGCGAGTTCGAAGAGCAGTTGGCCGCCACGCCGGCCGAGGTTGTGCTGCTGGATATTTCTGTGCCCACCGCCCCCGACAACCCCAACTTTTACCCCATCCCGGCCGCGCTGCCCCGCCTGCATATCCAATACCCCAACCTGAACTTCATTATCGCCACGGTCGCAGCCGACCGCCCCCTCATCGAGACCATGCTGGCGGCCGGGGCCACCGGCTATCTCGTCAAGTCGGATGTCGAAGCGCACGCCCGCCTGCCCGAAATCATCGCCATCGTGGCCGACGGCGGCCAATACCTCAGCCACACAGCCTTGCAGCAATTGCGGCGCGCCCCGCCCGGCCCGGGCGAGGTGCAGCTCACCAAGCGCCAGGCGCAGGTGCTGTCCCTGTGCGCCGCCTACCCCGACAACCCGCTCGGCGACCTGGCGCAGCAGTTGAGCATCAGCCCGACCACCGTGCGCAACTTCATGTCGCAAATCTACCTGCGCCTCGACGTGCGCACCCGCCACGCCGCCGTCCTGCGCGCCCAGAAACTCGGGTTCATCTAGCGCTATTTGAGTGCTGATTTTTGATTTTGACACGCACCTACGGTGGTGCAGGTGTTGTTAATTGCGGATGTACGTGCGTAGTGCAAGTGCGACTGCCTGCGACCGCGCCCTCTGACTTCCGCCTGCCCCGTCCGACTCTGGCGCGGCCTCGTAGCTCCCCCAGCCAAATTCGTGTAATTAGTGTAATTCGTGGCCAAAGGTTTTCCGCCCGCCTCTAGCTCCCTCCCAGCCCCGCCTCGCGCGCGCGCACAATCGCCTGGGCCCGGTCAGCCACTTGCAGCTTCGCAAAGATGCTCGACACATAGTTGCTCACCGTCTTGGGGCTTAAGCTCAGCGCCAGGGCAATAGCCCCATTGTTGTGCCCCTGCGCAATCCGCACCAGAATTTCGCGCTCGCGCTCGGTCAGGCTGGGGAAGGCCTCGCGCGGCACCGCCGCCGGCGGGTGCGCCAGATAGCGCATCACCCGCGTCGCAATGGCCGGGCTAAAGATTGCCTCGCCGTTCGCCACCGCATGCAGCGCCCGCACCATCTCGGCCTCCTCCGCGTCCTTGAGCACATAGCCGCGCGCCCCCGCCCGCAGCGCCGTGAACACCGAGTCGTCGTCCTCAAACAGCGTCACCACCAGAATACGCGCGTTGGGGTTGGCCGCAATGATGGCGCGGATCGCCACCAACCCGCTGCCGCCCGGCATCTGCAAATCCATCAGCACCAGGTCGGGCCGCAGTTGCGCCGTCAGCGCCACCGCCTCCTCGCCGCTGGCAGCCTCGCCCACCACCTCCAAATCGGCCTGCGCCGCCAGCAGCCCGCGCAGCCCCTTGCGAAACAGCGGATGATCGTCGGCAATCAGCAGCCGCAGCCGCTCGGTCGTCATTCCGCCCCCTCCGGGCCGCCCAGTAACGGCAGCCACACACTCACCGTCGTGCCGCCGCCCGCGCGCGGCGCAAGCTGGCACCGGCCGCCCAATTCGGCCGCGCGCTCGGGCATCGAGCGCAGCCCCACCCCCCGGCGCGGCGCAACCGGCAGGCCCAGCCCATCGTCGCTCACCTCGACGTTCAACCCCTCGGCCAGCCACACGCGCACCCAACAGTGCTGGGCTTGCGCATGGCGCGCCACATTGCTCAACGCCTCCTGCGCAATGCGATAGGCGGCCACCTCCACCGCGGCCGGCAGCGGCGGCAGCGTGTCGGCCGCCTCCACCAGCACCTGCACCCCGCCCTCCCCCGCCTCGTTCACGCGCCCTTCGGCATGGTCGAGCTGCGCCGCCAGCGCCCGCAGCGCCCCCGCCAACCCCAGCTCATCCAGCGCGGGCGGGCGCAGGTCGTACACCAGCCGCCGAATCTCAGCCACCGCCGCGCGGATGTCGGTCCGCAGCTCGGCCAGCGCCGTCTGCGCGGCCGGCGGGTCGGTGTCAATCAGGCGGCGCAGCCCCCCGGCTTGCAGGTGCAGCGCGGCCAGCGCCGTGCCCAAACCGTCGTGCAAGTCGCGGCGCAGGCGGCGGCGCTCCTCCTCGCGGGCGCTCACCAGCCGCTCGCGCGACAGGCGCAGGTCGGTCGTCAGGCGCACCGCATGCACCGCCGCGCCCGCCTGCCGCGCCACCTGCGCCAGCACTTGCCGGTCGGCGGCGCTCAGCGGCTCGCCCGGCCCGCGCGGGGCCACGCGCAGTTGGCCGATGGCCTCCCCCTGAAAGGCCAGCGGCAGCGTCAACAGCCCCGCCTCCGGCTCGGCCGGGGCCCGGCCAAACTCGGCCGCCGGCCGCAGCACCTGCCCTAGCCCTTTTGGGGCACCCGCCTGCCACAAATCAATCGCCGCATACGGCAGCTTGAGCGTGTGCGCCACCGTCTCAATGATGGTCGGCAGCACCGCCTCCGGGGCCAGCACCGCCTCCAGCCGCCCGCCCAACTGGTTGAGCACCGTGGCCGGGTCGTCGCGCTCCCCGTAGAGCAGCCGGTTCACGCCGCGCTGCACCCGCTGGCGCAGCGGCTGGAATAGCACCGCCGCCAGCCCGGTCGCCAGCACGCCCAGCAACGGGCTGCCCTGCGCGTTGACGGCCGCGCCCAGACCACCCACGATCAGCGCATACACGCCCACCACCGCCACCGTCAGCGCGCCGTACACCAGCGCCCGATTGAGCAACGGCTCGATGCCCCACAGCCGGTAACGCAGCATCGAAATCGCCAGGCTCACCGGCAGCCACGTCAGCGTGATTATCCCGATGACGAGCGCCCCCAGCCCGCCCAGCGGGTTGACCCCCATCCCCTGCCCCAAGAGGCCCAGCACAAACACAAACAGCCCCACCACCACCAGCCGCGTCTGCCGCCGGTCGGCCGGGGCCGAGACACGGTTATAGCGATAAACCTGACCCCATAGCGCCAACCCTAAGAGCAGCAACGTGCCCAGAATAAAGACCAGCCAGGCCCAGTCAAATCCAGCCGACGACTCCAACCAGCTCAGGCCCAGCCACACGCTATACAGCGCCACGGTCAGCCCGCCGCCCGCCCAACCCAGCCAGCGCGGCTCAGCCCGCCCGGTCGGGAAGAGGAAGAAGCAGGCGATGGTGGCGGGCAGCCCAACCCACAAAGTGATGAACGTAAACGCCGAGTTCAACACCGGCCGCCAGGCCTTGGGGTAGACCAGCCAGGTCTCACTGTAGCCGCCCAGCTGAAACATCAGCGGCAGCGTAATCAGCATCAGCGCCACCACCAGGCCCATGCGGTCGCGCGGCCGCCGCCACACAATCAGCCCAGCCACTGCCAGGAACACCGTCAGCCCGGCGTAGCGCCCGATCAGCACCAGGTTGGCAAACGTCCGCAGCGAGATCATCGGCCCCACGGCCCGGTAGGCCTGCAGCACCTCTTCGCTCTGAATGCCCGTGCGCAGGTGGATCGGGAACAGGGCCACGTACAGCCCGCCCGTAATCAGCGCCAGCCCGACCCACACGGCTAGCGGCCAATTCCACTTGGGAAGCAGTTGCAAAAGCGTTGAGCGCGGAGTCGTCATTGTTTGCATGGCCGGTCGGCCGAGTTATAGCACTGTTGCGCCCGGCCGCCTACCGGCCGGGATCTGCCATGCAGCCAGTGTACGGCCAGCCCTTCCCAGGCCGGAAGGGGCGCGGCCCCCGGCTTTTTGGGAAGTCTCCGCCGCCTCACCCGCGCGCCAATTTCTGCTATGCTTGTTCAACTTAACTTATGGGGCCAAGAGGTGTGAGCATGCGGCATCGTCGTGGAATCTATCGAGGGGCGGGGCTATTCGTGCTGGCGCTGGGCCTGCTGGTGGCCGTGGCCGGCGTGGTCTTCGCCGACCCCGGCTTCCCGTATAACGCCAACCCCTTTCTTAGCCTCAAAATCACCGGCGCCACCGACGACACCGAGACCGGCCAATATTACAGCACCATGGCGGCCCCGGCCACCTTTGCCGCCTGGCTCACGCAATACTTCCCCGCCACCCCAGCCACTTACGCCAGTGCCAGCTATTACAACGCCGGCGACTTGGGCTTCGGGCGTGAGATGCACTGCCGCGAAGAATTAGCCTATACCGCCTGCTACGTCGTCAACCACGGCCTGGGGGCCGCCGCGCCGGCCGAGCTTTCAGTTCAGGATGCCGTCGCCGGCACGCGCGTGCTGCCGACCGTGGCGATGGTCTTCGACTGGAGCGCCTATAACACCGCCCAGCCCAATCCGGTGAAGTTCTATGCCTACGCGCCCGACGGCAGCCGCCTCAACAGCGTGGCCCTCGACAGCGAGGGCGACAAGTACGTCCCCTATTTGTGCCTGGCCTGCCATGGCGGCGACTACGATCCCACCACCAACCAAGTCACCCAGGCCAACTTCCTGCCGTGGGATATCGATTCATTCCGCTACAGCACCGCGCCGGGCTTCACCCGCGCCGACCAGCTCGAGCAGTTCCGCGTGCTTAACGCCTACGTCTACAACAGCTTTCCCGACACCAAGATCACCAACCTAATCGATGGCTGGTACAGCGGGCCGAATGAGGTCTACAACCCCAACGCCGTTTACGACGACAACTACATCCCGGCCGCCTACAACGGCAACGCCACTGACCAGCAATTGTATAGTGAGGTGGTCAAGCCCTATTGCCGCGGCTGCCACATGGCCCAAAGCGTCAGCCTCGACACACCCAGCGGGCTCAACGCCGCGTTTAACCCGGTGTTTGTCAGCCACGACATGCCGCACGCCCAACTCACCAGCCACCGCTTCTGGAGCAGCCCGGCCCCGGCCATCCTGGCCCGCAAGTTCACCGCGAACACCTACGTGGTCAACACCACCGCCGACCCGGCGCCCGATGGCACTTGCAGCACCACCCCCAATGGCTGCACCCTGCGCGAGGCCGTCATGGCCGCCAACAGCAACTCCAATCACTCGATCATCGTCTTTGATGTGAATGGTACCTTTACCCTCGCGAACATTGGCGAAGACGACGCGGCCGCCGTGGGCGACCTGGACCTCTACTATGACACGACCATCCTGGGCAATGGCGCGGGCCTGACCATCATTGATGGCGCGGCGGGCGACCGGGTGTTCCATATTGACACCAATGCCAATGTGCTGATCCAGAACGTCACCATCCAGAATGGCTCGGCCGACATCGGCGGCGGGCTGCTGGTCTCCGGCAGCGGCACCATGTTGACTCTCAATTTCAGCGTCGTTAAAAACAACCA
>JBBRZY010000234.1:0-7271 GCA_038252885.1 Anaerolineales bacterium
AGTCAGATGTATGGCGGTGACACCTGCGAGCCAGCCTACAGCCTGGCCGAGGCGCAGCGCCTGACCTGGCAGTCGTGGCGGCTGGCGCACAGCATCGGCTGGCGCGCCGGAGAGGCGTTTGCGCTGCTGTGCCTCGGGAACGTGCTGCTGAGTAGGGGCGACTTTGGCGCAGCCGAGCGCGAGGCCCAACGTGGCCAGCGCCTCGCCCAGGAGATCGAGCACCACCAATGGGAGTTACTGGGCCACCTGATGCTGGGCGGGCTGTGCTACGAGTTGGGCCAATACGCCGCCGCCGAAGTCGAGGCGCGCGCCGCCTGTGCGGCGGCCGAGGCCACCCATTCGCCGCTGTGGCTGTACTTCAGCCAGGGGCTGCTGGCCGGCATGCTCTTAGAGCAGGGCCAGGCCGCCGCCGCCGAGGCCGCTTTGAACGGCCAGCCGGATGCCAACCGCCCCCCTCAGAGCGCGGCCCAACGCTCGTGGTGGCTAGCGCATGGCCGGCTGGCGCTGGCCCACCGCGACCCCGAGCGCGCGCTGGCGCTGGTCGCGCAGTTGTACGCCAGCCTGCCCAACCCCACGCCCGGCTACGCCATCCCCCGCTTGGCGCAGCTCCAGGCCGATGCGTTGGCCAAGCTTGGGCAATGGCCGGCGGCCGAGGCCGCGCTCATCGCTGCGCTGCCCGCCGCCGAAGAGGCGCGCACGCAACTCTGGCGGCTGCACGCCAGCCTGGCCGCCGCCTATGCCGCTCAGGGCAAGCAGGCGCTGGCCGCCGAGGCCGATGCCACCGCTCGCCAGATTGTGGCCGAGCTGGCCGCCACCATCCCAAACGCGAACACCCGCGATCAATTCCTCAGCCTGGCCGTCGCCTACCTGGCGCCGCCCAGGCCCGGAGTCACGCCCCCATGACCGACCCGCTCAAGCTGATGTGCCTGCTGGCCCACCCCGACGACGAGTCGCTCGGCACGGGCGGCGTGCTCGCCCACTACGGCGCGGAGGGCGTCGAGACGTATGTGGTCACGGCCACGCGCGGGCAGCGCGGCTGGCGCGGCGTGCCGACCCCCGACCCCGGCGAGGAGGCTTACGGCCGCTACCGCGAGACCGAGTTGCGCGCGGCCACGGCGGTGCTGGGCGTGCGCGAGTTGACCCTGCTCGATTATGTGGATGGGGATTTAGACCTGGCCGACCCGGCCGAGGTGCAGGGCTTGCTGGCGCTGCATTTGCGCCGCGTGCGCCCGCAGGTGGTTGTCACCTTCGGCCCAGATGGGGCCTACGGCCACCCCGACCACATCGCCATCAGCCAGTTCGCGGCCGGGGCCATCGTGCTGGCGGCCGACCCGCAGGCGGCGGTGCCCGGCGGTCTGCCCGCGCACCGCGTGAGCAAGTTCTACTACATGCTCGACACGCGCAACTTCATCGCCGCCTACGGCCAACTCTTTTCTGAGCCGGTGATGCAGGTGGACGGCCTCGAGCGGCGCTCGCCTGGCTGGCCCGACTGGATGGTGACTACCACCCTCGACACCGACGCCCACTGGCGCACCGTCGCCCGCGCCATTGGCTGCCACGCCAGCCAACTCGTCGGCTTCGAGGACTTCGCCGCGAAGCTCGAGCAGCACCACACCATCATCCTCGGCCGCCCCAACTTCTACCGCGCTTTCAGCCTCGTCACCGCCGGCCGCCAGCTTGAGACCGACTTGTTCGCGGGGCTGCGGTAGAGTCGGCTGCGACAAGCGCAGACCAGCGAACATGCGCCGGCGCGCCCCTCACTCAAACAACTTCTCCAGCGCCAGCGTCACCCGCGCGCGGTACTCGGTCAGGCTGGCGGCCTGCACGTGATACGTCCCGGCTACCGCGTTGTCGGCCGCCACCAGCGCCGCTTCCAGGTCCGCTTGCAGCGGGGTCAGCGCCGTTAGCACCTCGGCCGCCGAAAGCTGCTGCAGCAGCCACTGCCCCGACACCCGCTTAATGCCCTCGTGCGCGGCCAGCGCCGCCGGCCACGCCGCCGCCAGCTCCGGCGGCGGCGTCACGTCCACCGCATCCTCGTCCACCGATTGCGTCAGCGCGCCGAACACCAGCACCGAAACCGGGAGGTCATCGCCTTCCATCTCCCCCGCCACCGTGGCCTTGGCCGTGTCGGCCAGGAATGTGGCGTTCACCTGCATCGACACCATCACGCGATACGTGCGCAGCAGCGGGTCGCCCAGCACCGCGCCAATCGCCGCCTCGGCCTCATCGGCCGCGTCTGTCGCCGCGGGCGTGGCGCTGGCCTCCACAAACTTCGTCACCACCAACAGCGCGTCGGTCGCCGCCGGAGCGGGCGTCGCACTGGCCTCCAACCCCGCCGCCGTCGCCGTACTCGCCGGCGCAACGTTCGCCACAACAACCGTTGGCGTGGCCGTCGGCGCGCCACAAGCCGCCAGCATAAAAGCCAGCACCATCAATCCAATCAAACGAGCACGCATTACCCTACCCTCGTTCCTACGACTTTAACATCCACCGTTGTTCTCCCCGAACCCCATTCGTGTAATTCGTGGAATTCGTGGCCACTGGTTTTAAGGTCTTCACCCTAATTCTATCGTCGCCCGAAACTGCGGCGCGCGCCGGGCCTTCGTCGCCTGCTCAAACGCGTATCCCAATCGCAGCAGCCGCCCCTCTGTCCACGCCCCGCCGAAGAAGCACAGCCCCACCGGCAGTCCCGCCAGCATCCCAGCCGGCACCGTCAAATTCGGATAGCCCGCAATGGCCGCCGGCGAGGTGCAGCCACCCAGGTAGTGATTGCCGTTCACCACATCCGTGATCCAGGCCGGCGCGCCCGCCGGCGCGATGATCGCGTCCAAATTGTGCTTCGCCAGCAACTCGTCAATCGCCCCGCGCACGATCCGCTGGTTGTTGCTTACCGCCGTGCGGTACTCGTCCGCATCCAGCCCGCCCTTGGCCTGCGCCTGCAGCATGATCTCCTGCCCGAACAGCGGCATCGTCCGCGCCGCGTTGCGCTCGTTGAAGGCGATCACCTCCGCCAGCGAGTGCGCCGGCAGGTGTGGGCTAATTCCGGCCAGGTAGCGGTTTAGGCCGTCCTTGAACTCGTACAGCAGCACCAGCAGCTCATTCGCGTCACACTCCGGCGGCAGCGTCAGGTTAGCCGGGTCTACCAGCTCTGCGCCGCGCTCGCGCAGCACTGCCAGCGCTGCCTCCATCACCTGGTCCACGCGCGGATGGAAGCCGAAAAAGTTGCGGGCCACCCCCAGCCGCGCCCCGCGCAGCCCGTCCGCGTCGAGGCGGCGCGTGTAGTCCAGCTCTGGCTGCGCGCCCTCGGTCGCCCGGTCGCGCGGGTCGGGGCCGGCCAGCGCGTTCAGCAGCAGCGCCGCATCGGTCACCGTGCGCGTCATCGGCCCGGCCGTGTCTTGGCTGGCCGCAATCGGGATGATGCCCGCCCGGCTCACCAGCCCCACCGTCGGCTTCAGGCCCACCAGCCCGTTCGCCGCCGCCGGGCTGATGATCGAGCCATCGGTCTCGGTGCCGATGGCCCCCGCGCACAGGTTGGCCGAAGCCGCCACCCCCGACCCCGAACTGCTGCCGGAGGGATTGCGGTCGAGCGCATATGGGTTGCGCGTGCGCCCGCCCCGGCTGCTCCAGCCGCTGGTTGGGCGCGTCGAACGGAAGTTGGCCCACTCACTCAAATTGGTCTTGCCCAGCAGCAGCGCCCCGGCCGCGCGCAGCCGCTCGGCCACCGTCGCGTCGTGCGGCGCGCGCCAGCCTTCCAGCGCCAGCGAGCCGGCCGTGGTCTGCATCTGGTCGCCCGTGTCAATGTTATCTTTGAGCAGCAGCGGCAGCCCGTGCAGCGGACCGCGCAGCTTGCCCGCTTGGCGTTCCGCATCCAGCGCATCGGCCAACGCCAGTGCGTCGGGGTTGACCTCGATCACCGCCTTGAGCAGCGGCCCGGCCTGGTCCAGCGCGTCAATGCGCGCCAGGTACCACTCCGTCAGCCCGCGGCTGGTCAGGCGGCCGGCGCTTAAGCGCTGCTGTAGCTCGCTGAAGTTCAGTTCTTCCATGCTGGTCGGCGCTCCCGGCGCGTGGCGTTAGCGATCAGAAATCGAGCAAACCCAATGGGCCGGCGACTGACTCAGCCCACCGCCCCCGCGCCCGTTGTACCCTCGCCCCGGTCCCGTGTCAATCATCCCTCCGGCGGCCGACGACCGACCGGCGCACTTCGCCCTCCTGCGCCTCCATGCTATACTCCCGCCCGATCCATACAACCATACAACGCCCAAAACGATGCCGCCCGACCATCAGCCCCGGCCCGACAAGACCCCCAAGCCCCCCGCCCAACGCGAGGAGCAGAAGTTGGCTCACCTGGCGCCGGCCCCTCAGACCGCCGAGGCCCAGCGCACGCAAACGCGGCCTGGCTCGGCCTCCCCGCGCGGCGTGCTGGCGCTTCAGCGGCGCTATGGCAACCGCGCCGTCAAGAGCCTCATCCAACCCAAGCTCGAAGTCGGGGCCGCCGATGACCCCTACGAGCGCGAGGCCGACCGGGTGGCCGACCGCGTCGTGCGCGGGCCGGTGGCCGCCACGCCCCCCGGCGACGGCGGCCTGGCCCAGCGCCAATTGCTCACCGGCAGCCAGGGTGCCGTGACCAACGGCGCGGGCGGGTTGGTGCAGCTCAAGCGCGCCATCGTCAACGCCTCCACCACCACCCGCGTGCCGCGCTTTCCGCCGCCGCCGCCCGGCCGGCCCGGCGCCACCGCCGAGGAAGAGCAGCAAAGCCGGAACAACGCCGTCAAGACCATCGAAAAATCACCCAAGGGCCAGCCGCTCGAAAAGCTCGCCACCGTAGACGTGGCCGACAACGAGGCCCTGCACGTCAAGGACGGCGCCGGCAACCTGGCCTGGTATCGCCTGGCCGGCGCGGCGGGTTACATCAAGGCTACCAAGGTCTTTGCCGGCCTAACCACCGCCCCCGTCGCCGACGACGCCGCCACCGAGGGCGAAGATTTCGACCAGACTGGTTACGCCGGCACCATGGTCACCCGCGTGGATGACCTGCTGGTCGAGAAGATCCGCTCGGACAACTTGGCCGGCGGGGCCAAGACCAGCGTCGTCGCAGGCGAGTCGGCCACCTGGGCGGCTGCTGGGCTGCTGGGCATGGCCGTCAGCATGCGCGATCTGTTCAAGGGCGAGGCCAGTGCCTGGGACCGGGTGAACGCCGCGCTGTCGCTCGGCAACGCCACCTACGGCGTGGTCGGGGCCGCCTCGCAAGCCGCCTCGCTGGCCTTCGCCTCCGACTCCAGCCAATATAAAGAAGCCGCCACCACCAGCGCCTGGGCCTATGGCTACGCGGATATGTTCTCCACGCTGGCCAGCGCCGTCAAGACCATCAAGGGCATCGTTGATCTGGTGAAGCTGGTCGCCAACCGCAAACGCGAGCCCAAGACTGCCTTCCTGGCCACCGGCGGCGACATCCTGGTCAACGGTCTCGAAACCGCCAAGGGCGTGCTGCGCAGCATCCGCGGCGTGCAAGAGGCGTTGAACTTCGGCACCACCGGCACGGCCTTCATGTCGGTGCTGCCCGGCTTCGATATTGCCATCGCCAGCGTCAAGAGCATCATGCAGGGCTACTACCTGGTGGTCTCGGCCGTCGAGTGGTATCGCATGAACCAGCACCAGGATGTGCTCCAGCAGGAGTTGGCCGCCAAGCACTACACCAAGCCGCAGATTCAGGAAGCCCTTAAGCGCTACAAGCACGAAGAGGCCATGGCCGCCAAGTTGACCCAACTGAGCGCCGAGACGCAAGTGAAGATCGACGCGCAGACGGCCGTGGTCGCCAAACTGCCGGAAGCCGGCCCCAAGCGTGAGGCCGCCACCCAAAAGCTCACTGGGCTGGAGGCCAAGAAGGCCGGCTACGATCAGAAGAAGCGCGAGCTTGACGCTGCCAGCCAGGCCGACGAAGGCCGCGACGGGCCGACCCGCGCCGAGCTGGAGGAGATGGACCTATCGAGCGACCTGGCGCTGGCCAACAAGCGCCGCGTCACGCGCCAATCGGTGCACATTGGCGCCAACCTGGCCCAAATCGCCGGCGCCATCGCCACACTCGTCTCCGGGCCGGGTGCGCCCGCCGCGCTGGCCCTCAAGCTGGCCGCCGCCGGTGTCGACAGCAGCCTGCCGCTCTTCCGCTGGCTCAAGCAAAAGGGCCGCGACACGGCCGCCAAGAATGTCGCCAAGGGCGAGACGGGTATCTCCAACCGAATCTTCAATGCCGACAAGACCACCGCCGCGAAGATGGCGGCGCGCAAGAAGCAAGCCGTCGTGATCCTGATGATGGTGCAGCGGCTGAACGACCTGATGCCGAACTCCGAGGACCCCGTGACGCAGGCGGCCCAGATGGAAACGCTCAAGACGCAGGTCAAGCGCGTCGAAATGTACATCAGCGCCTCCGGCTGCCCGCCGGAGCGCCTGTATGCCGCCGCCCCCGACGCCGGCAAGCAGGTCTCGGTGTTGGTGAAGGAACTCTCGCGCCGCGAACTGGCCTAAGGCCCAACCCACATGGACGCCGCTCCTGATCGCCACCTGGTAGAACTCGGCTTCTTGCAAGCCATCGTCACCGACCTGGGCCTGAAGACTCAGCTCGTCGAGCGTTCGGCCGACTTCCCCTACCACACGCTGCTGGTCACGCTCGACCCGGCCGCCACCCCCACTACCGCTCCGCTGCAACTGGCGGTCACGTTCTACCCGGTGGCCGACGACCAGCTCTCCGACACACTGCTGCTGCAATACTTCATCGCGCTGCCGCTGACCGTCGTCGGCGATGGCCTGACCGCTGTGCGCGAGTGGCTGCCGGAGATCAACAACCAGACCGCTGTCGGCCACTTCAGCCTGACCTCCGACCACCAGCAGTTGCACTTCCGCTATGTGCAAGCGCTGCCGGCCGCCACTGGCATCACCCGCGCCGCCGTGGGCGAAGTGCTGCTGCTCGTCGCCTACACCCCCACCCTGTTCGCCCCGCCGCTGGCCGCCGTCGCCGCCGGCGCCCTCACCCTCGCGCAGGCCCGCGCCCAAGTCGCCGCCCAGTTTGGCGGCGGCTAAAACCTCGGCCCAAATAAAAAGGGCGTTCACAGGAACGCCCCGCCGGCAGCGATGCTGCCTACATCCCTAATCAACCACCCTCCAGCCCCTAACTTCTGACTTTTACTTCTGCCACGGCGCTGCCACCACCTGGCCCAAGCGCCGTGTCCGCCAGAGGAAGTAAGCCGCGCCGGCCAGGCACACCCCCACCGAGATGATCG